>DATBBY010000066.1:0-12048 GCA_036270765.1 Candidatus Acidiferrum sp. | reverse complement strand
AGACCGCGGGTGCAGGCGGCCCAAGCTTCATGTGGTCGACGTAGCCATCGAGGGACTGCATCAATCCGTAGACAAGTTTTGCCATGCTGCAAATCTCCAAACTGAGACACCCGGGCCACAATATCACGACAGCCAAATCGTTGACCGCCTCACACCCCGAGGGCTAACATTCACCGCATTAGCAAGAGGAGGTCTCCATGTCACTCCATGGAAAGTATGCGTTGGTAACCGGAAGTTCGCGAGGTATTGGCCGTGGCATTGCGCTGAAACTGGCGAAGGAAGGAGCGCATGTTGCGGTTCACTACTACCGAAATCGCGCATCGGCGCAAGCAACTTTAGAAAAAATTCAAGAACTTGGGTCAAACGGCTTTGTAGTACAGGCGGATGTTTGTCGGCCGGAGGAAATCCGTCGGATTTTCCAACAGGTTCGCTCGGAGTTCGGCTCGTTAGATATTTTTGTCAGTAATGCGAGAACCGAAGCGGCGACGTTTTACGAGGCGCCGATGGAAATAACTTTAGATAAATGGGACACCGCATTGGATTCACAGGCCAAAGCATTCCTTGTAGCAGTACGCGAGGCGGAACCCTTGATGACAAAAGGGGCTCGCATCGTCGCGATCACGTTTGCACCCGGCGGACGTTTTGGTAGCTGGCAACCTTGGGTCGCCATGGGTGCTGCGAAGGCGGCGATGGAAGTGCTCGTGCGTTATTTTGCCGTAGCATTGGCTAGCCGCGGGATCACCGTGAACACCATCAGCCCAGGTTGGGTGGAAGACAGTGTGCTGAATAGTCTGCCGGAAGCTTTTCAGTCGGGTATTCGCGAGTGGCAGGAGCGCGGATGGACTCCCATGGGACGTCTGGGAACTCCGGCGGATATCGGCAACGCGGTCGCACTGATTTGTTCGGAAGAGGCGAGTTGGATCACAGGCCAGTTGATTGAGGCCGACGGCGGTGCCTCGCTCGTGGATGCGCATCTTCCGCTGGAATTTCAAGGGATAGCCAAGCCGGGAAAGGCTCAAGGAGCCTAATTTGCATCGCGAAATTTCACGCCCTGTTGGTTGATGCGCAAGAAATCTCGTTTCTGAGATTGTGGTCGTCCGTGAAAAAATTGTACCGGTTTCCGACCCTCATACATCAAAACGCCTATTCGTATCGTGTTTTCTGAGTCTCAGAGGGGAGCTTCGAGCAAGTAGGAGCTAGCGTAGTGATTTTCAGTGGCGACCCGTGCCACTGCTGAAAGCGAAGGGAGCCTCCATGTCCAAGCTAACCAAAAAAGTTGCACTCGTCACCGGTGGCTCGCGGGGTATCGGCGCCGCGATTGCCAAACGCCTGGCCGCCGATGGAGCGACTGTGGCGATCACCTACGCAAAAGATGCCAAAGCGGCTTCCTCAGTCGTGAAATCAATTGAAGCTGGCGGCGGAAAAGCACTAGCCGTTCAAGCGGACTCCGCCAATGCCGACGCCGTTAAGGCCGCAGTTCAGAAGACCGTATCCGCATTCGGCGGAATCGACGTGCTCGTCAACAACGCCGGCACAGCCATCCCAAAGACCTTCGAGGAGACCAGCCTGGAGGATCTCGATCTCATGTTTAACATCAATGTCCGCGGCCTAATGGTCGCCACTCAAGCTGCGCTGAAGCACATGAAGTCCGGCGGCCGCATCATCATGATCGGCTCGTGCGTCGGCGAGCGCATGATGACCCCCGGTTTGGTGCCCTACTCCGCCACCAAAGGAGCCGTCAAGATGTTCACTCAGGGCTTGTCCAGAGAGGTTGGGAAACGCGGCATCACCGTCAACAACGTTCAGCCCGGCCCGATCGACACAGACTTAAATCCCGCCACAGGTGATTGGGCGACACCCCAGAAAGCCAACACGGCGCTCGACCGTTTCGGAACTGCTGACGAAGTCGCAGCGTTGGTATCCTTCGTCGCCAGCCCTGAGTCGTCGTATATCACCGGCGCCAACCTCACCGTAGACGGCGGCACCAACGCCTAACTGACCTAGGACGCAGTGAAACCGCCGGGAATAGCGGGGTCAATTTTGACTGGAAACAGGCGCATCACATATTCGTCGACGGTCCCAATCGCTCCGGCGGCACCAAAAGCTGTCACACGGATATGGAGTCGCAACCAATTTGAAATGACTGCCAAGAAATAAATTAATACTCCGGTAACTAATGCGAGTCCCAAAATACGAATCGTAAAGTCTCTTCGAATACCAAGCAATTTATGGCATTGCCGGCAGGCGAACGAGCCCTACATTTTCGATCTCGTTACGGGCGAATTTTGTCTGACAAAAAGGACAAGTCACGCGCGAATTGTACTCTACCGAAGTAAAGTAAACACGCGAGAACATTTAAGTTTACGGTAACCACTGGCAGGGAATTAAAGTATTAAAACCAGTCGCTACGATACGCAATCCACCAGCAAAGGCAGCCAATTGGCACCGTGGCAGCCAGCGCCCACCACAGCGGTAACGCCAAATCCGCTATCGTTCCCACCACCGAAAAGGTGATCCAGAATACCTTGCGTTGCATACCCTTATTTTAGCGCGAGCGGCGGAGTCCGATTTAATCGAGCAACGCTCGTTTTGCGTAATGCACAATGCCGGATGAGGATTGACTTTTACTTTGTCGCGGAATCGACAAATTTACCCGAACACCGACTACGACAAACCCGCGGTCGCACTCGACTCCCGCATTTCCATGAATGGCAGTTGCGCCTTAATGGTCGTTCCCAACTTGGTCGAAACAATTTGAATCGTGCCGCCCAGCTTCTTCACCCGCTCGTACATTCCCATCAGCCCAACCCCGCCTTGTCCTTTACCGACTTCGCTCAATACTTCCTGCGTCATTCCGTGCCCGTCATCGGTGATCGTCGTATTAATCTGACGCTCATGAATCTTCAACTCCACGGAAGCCCTTTGCCCGCCGGAATGCCGGTGCACATTGGTCAGCCCCTCCTGCACTATACGAAATAAGGCCGTCTCCAGTTCGCGATTGAAACGCGGAAACTCCTCAGCCAAATCCAGCCGCACATTAATTCCGCTGCGTTGCGAAAATCCTTCCACGTACCATCGCAATGCCGAAACCAGACCGAAATCATCCAGCACCGGTGGGTGCAGCAAGTACGACATGGTGCGCACTTCTGTGATGCAATCGCCCACCAAATCCAGCGATTCCTTCACCAGTTCCTTATTCCTGCTGTTGGACTCCGACAAACGCCGCGCCAATTGGCCGAGAGTGAGCGTCACCGCGCTCAAGTATTGCCCCGCGCTGTCGTGTAACTCTCGCGCGATTCTGCGCCGTTCTTCGTCCTGCATTCGCACCACGCTCTGGCTCAATTGGCGAAGCGCGTTTTCCGCGTTTAACCGCTCGCTTACTTCGCGTCGCAAATCCGAATTCGCTTTTGTAAGCTCCAGGGTGCGCTGCAATACCCGGCGTTCCAGTTCCTCGCGCGCTTCCTGCAAAACCCGTTCATTTTGTTCGCGCTGTTTAAGTAAGTCGCGCACCTCATATTGACGTCCGCGCGCGCGCATCGCGGAACGCACCGCGCTGATTAGCGTGGGCACCCGAACGGGCCGCTCCAGCATATTTACGTTCCCGTGAATCCCGAACAGATGCACCAACCCCGAGCCTACTTGCGAGCTTTCTTCGCTCCCATTTGTCAACAAAATTACCGTGACATCCGACCACGCCCGCTGATTCTTCAGAAAGGCGAATAATCGTTCCACGCCGCGCGGTACCAGCGCTTCTTCCGCGATAATTACCGCTTGCACGCTGTCATCAAGCGCTTCAGCCAGTCGCTCAATCGATTCATAGCAAACGCTGTGGATCTGATCTTTGAGCAGGTACCGTTGCAACAGCGGGCCGTCTCTTCCGGTGGGCGCGCATATGAGTAGGTTTCCCGTTTCCATCGGTCCGTCTACCCCGCAGTAGCGCCTTTGGACCCGGACTTTGGCGCGGAATTTAAAAGGTCTTCCGCTTCTCCCAGGAATCTGGGGATCCCCGACAAGATGCCTTCGAATTGTCGTAAGGGGGTACCGATTTCAAGCCCTTTATCAGTAATCTCAAATTCGCGGATGCTTGTTTCGTGTGCAGACAAGCGATTCTTGATTACCGAAATTGCTTTGCGCACGCTTCCGCCCGATTCGAAATACCGCAAATAGATCACCAGGTCCGCAAGGTAGGTGAGTTCAAATGACGTGGTGTCCGTGGTATTCAGCATTCCATGCTGCGCTGTAGTCATAATCGTCAACACGCTGTGTGCGTTCAGGTACGCCAACAATTCATGGAGCTGCGCCAGCAGAAAGCGCTCGCTGGTCATCGCCGTGAAATAGCCATTAAGACTGTCGATCACCAGCACGCGAACTCCGTCGTCTTCCACTTTTCTGCGAACGCGATAAGCGAATTCGCCTGGAGATTGCTCGTTAGGATCAACCTGGTGAATCTCAATCGCCCCGTCTTGCATGTGGCTGGCGAGATCCAGGTCCACATTTTTCGCCCGCTTTATGTAGGTAGCCTTGGCTTCGTCAAACAGAAATGCGCAAGTTTTATATCCCTGCTGCGCCGCAGCCGAAACAATCTGAATCCCGATCGTGGATTTCCCGGTGCCCGCCGGGCCCACCAGCACTAAACCTGTCCCCCAACGCACCCCTCCGCCGATTAAGCGATCCAACTCTTCATTATTTGTTTTGAGAATCCCGCTGGCATCTTTTGGCTGCACGCTATCTAGCGAATCGCTGGCCGTCAGTCTCCTGAAAACCTGCAAGCCCCCGTGGCGAATCGCAAAGTCGTGACTGCCTTCCAACGATGGCCCAGCACGCAATTTGGTAACTTGTAGCGTGCGCTTCATTGAGCCGTACTCGGATTGGTTTTTTTTCAGCAGCACCACACCGTGCGCAATGCTTTGCAACAGCAGGTCGGGGTTCTCAACCGCATAGTCTTCCAGGAAAAAAACCGTGCAATCGCACTGCGCCAATATTTCCTTTAACACCAGAATCTGTCGGCGGTATCGCAGCGGATCGCGCGCCACCAGCCGAATTTCAGAAAGGGAATCAATCACAACACGCTGAGGCCTCAACCGGCGCACATCGTCAATCACCCGTTGCACGGTTTCGCTGAGCTCTACATCCGCCGGCTGAAAAACGGTATATTGCTCTTCATTTTTTAACCGGTCACCCAGCGTATTCAGCTCTTGCAGGTGAATTCCATCAAGCGTCCAGCCGTGCGACTCCGCCACCGCGCGAATTTCACCCTCCGACTCGGAGAACGTAACATAAAATCCTTTTTCGGAATTCTTCGCGCCTGCTAAAAGGAATTGCAGCGCCAGTGTGGTTTTGCCGGAGCCCGGTGCGCCTTCTATCAGGAAAAGGCGTTTGGATGGAAATCCACCGCCGAGGATATAGTCCAGTTCTTCAATTCCGCTGCTCAGCCGATTTGTTGACTTGTTTTCCTTGGCATCTTTGGATGACGGCATTTCCGATCCCGTCCCCTTCATATGCCACTGGCTAGCGATTTGGCTCGTAGCCCATCGGTGTCAAAAAAGTTTTCTCCCTCTAAAACTGTTTCCATTGCCTGCGTCAGCAACTCTTCTCCGCTAGCCTTGCACACATACCCATGAGCGCCGCTCTTGCTGACATCTTTCGCGAATTGCGGTGAATTGTGCATGGTAAACAAAAGTATTCTCACCGCTGGCATGCTCATCGAAATGCGATGAGCCACTTCCAAGCCATTCAGAACAGGCATGGAAACGTCCAGGATCACTAGGTCAGGCTTTAATAATTTGGTTTGTTCGAACGCTTCTAGCCCGGTGGTGGCCTCGCCACAAACTTCCCACCCGGGGTGCGGTTCTATGGCGGTGCGCAAACCTTTCCGCATCATCGCGTGATCGTCGGCGATTAGAATCCTGGCCATCTTCCCCCCGTCGGGCTATCCCCATCATCGCTGCGGGGACACACCTCAAGACATCGGTATGTCCCTGTATTTTCAATCTAAGGTGGGCGAGAGGTGCTCGCGAGTTAACTAGCGTTTCGACTTGGTTGCCCTAAGTCTAATGAATCTATAGTCTCACTTTGAAAAGGCTAATTGCCGTGCGGGCTCTCTATGACGCCGGAGTTCGAGAGCCAAGTACCAAACCACCGCAACGTTAATCAGCAGCAAGACAATTTTCGTGATGTTGGCGTGGTGGAAAATCTGATAGATCTCCAATGGAATGAATGACGAAGTCGCGATGATCGTGAAATATTCGGCCCACCGTTTGCCCATCGCCAGCCCCACCCCTTCCGTCAGCAGCAGCGCCGCATAAAAAAACGTCCCAAAACTCACTGCCATTAGCCGATGCGGGTTCAGGTCCGCGATTCGTTCCAGCAAGGAGTGCAGGTACTGGTTGTTGGGATCGATGCGAAACACATTTACCCAGTGCTCCAGGATGGACGCAGCATCTTTATTGATTAGCGTGTGCGCGCCGATACCCACCGCCAGCAGTGCCAGCCCTTTTAGAAGCTTGAATGCGGCGATAATCAGCAGGCCGCGGGAAGTATGCTCACGCCCAGACATAGTTTCTTTAGCCAATTGCGATTTTGCCTTCGCTTGGTGGCTTATTCCTTTTTCTCCGACAATTCAGCCCAGCGTGCGTAAAGTTGTTCCACTTTGTTTTGTGCTTCTTCCATCCGCTTGCACGCTTCCATTAGTCGCGGCACGTCACTGGCCAACTCTGGGTCGGCTAGCTCGGCGCGCGCCGCCGATAGCTCGGACTCCGCTTGTACCAGGTTATCTTCGATGTTGGCAAATTCCCGCTCCTCCTGGTAAGAAAGTTTTCGCTTCGTTGCGGTCGCTGTCACCGCTTGTGCATTAACATTCGAGCGCCCGTTCGAACCCTGCGGCCTGCCGCCGCCCGGTCCTTTGCTGGATCCTTTGCTTGCGGCTGTGCCTCGCGACGAACTGTGTTTGCGTTGCCACGCATCCCACTGCGAATAATCCGCGAATCGCTCCGCGCCTCCTCGTCCATCCAGCCCCAGCACAATCGTCGACACCCGATCCAGCAAATAGCGGTCATGCGTCACCAGCAGCAACGCCCCTTTAAATTCCAGCAAGCTTTCTTCCAATATCTCCAACGTCGGAATATCCAGATCGTTGGTCGGTTCATCCAGCAGCAGCACATCCGCCTCTTGCAGCATCAATTGCGCGATCAAAACACGAGCGCGCTCTCCCCCCGACAATTTACCGACACGTTGGTTCAGATCTTCGGGGTCGAACAAAAATCGCGCCGCCCACGCCGCCACATGGATCACGCTGCCTTGATAAATTACCGCGTCGCTGTCCGGGGCCAGCGCCCGTCGCAGCGTTAAATCGGGATCGAGTTGCCTGCTCTGGTCAAAATACACCATGCGCAAGGGCTCGGCGCGCTGAATTCTGCCGCTCGTCGGCGCCATCTCCCCGCGCAGTAATCGCAGCAGCGTGGTTTTACCGCTGCCATTCGGTCCCACCAAGCCCACGCGCATCCCAGCGGTCACTGCGAAATTCAAATCCTTGAACAAAGTCCGTCCGCCCAATTCGCAAGTCACCGCATCCAGCGTGATCAGCTGCTTGGTCTGCCGGTTGGTCGCCGAAAAATCGATGCGCGCGGCCTTGCTTCGCGTTCTCGCATTCATATCAGCAAGGTCGCCAATCAATTCGTGAGCCTTGTCAATCCGCGCTTTCGATTTTGTGGTGCGTGCTTTCGGTCCACGCCTCAGCCACTCGATTTCCGTGTGCACCCGATTGGCCAACGCTGCTTGCTCCTTGCGTTGCGCGTGCAAATACAATTCCTTGGCCTCAAGAAATGTACTGTAATTTCCTGCCACACGCAGTAAACCGTCAGCATACAGGCGGTTCAGTTCCACCACTTCGCTAGCCACATTCTCCAGAAAATATCGGTCGTGGCTGACCACCACGCACGCAAACGGCGCATTCCGCAGCAAACCCTCCAGCCACGCAATTCCCGCCAGATCCAGGTGGTTCGTCGGTTCGTCCAGCAGTAGCACCTCCGGGTGCTGCACCAGCGATTCGGCGATCGCCAAACGTTTTCGCCATCCACCCGAAAGCGTCGTCGCCAGCGCCTCGCGATCCGTAAATCCTACGCGTCCCAAAGTTTCAGCAATGCGCCCGGCGCGCTCCGACTGCGGCACGCCAGCGTTCTGTAGAGACCGTTCCACCACGCTCAACACCGTGTCTGCGGGGCCAAATTCCGAAATCTGCGACACGCAACTCAGCCGCGTCCCCTTGCGCACCGCGACATCTCCGGTATCGGGCTTCACCCGCCCAGCCAGAATTTCCAGCAGAGTGGACTTGCCCGAACCGTTAGGCCCGATCACACCAATGCAATCGCCACTCGAAACCGTAAATGAAATGTCTCGAAACAATGGCGTGCTGCCGTATTTCTTGGATAATCGTTGTCCGCTGATAATTGGTGGCAAATTCCTGGGGTCTGCTCCTGTACCTAGTTTACCCTGCTACGGTGCGAGCGCACGAAAACGCTAAAATGGCCGTTCGTCCAAATCTAAAATGGCTCACACCTATGATGCCCTGATTCTCGGCGCTGGTGCCGCTGGCCTGATGTGCGCCATTGAAGCAGGGAAGCGCGGTCGACGCGTTGCCGTCCTCGAGCGTACCCCGCGCGCCGGCAAAAAAATCCTCATCTCGGGCGGCGGCCGCTGCAATTTCACCAATCTTCATTGCCGCCCCGAGAACTTCATCTCCGCGAATCCCCACTTCGCGAAATCAGCGCTGGCTCGCTACACACCCGCCGATTTCATCGCGCTGGTTGAACGCCATTCCATTCCGTACCACGAAAAAACTTTGGGCCAGCTTTTCTGCGACCGCGCCGCCCGCGACATTACCGACATGCTCGAAGCCGAATGCCGCGCCGCCAACGTCGACATTTTTCTCAATACTGCAATCCAGGAAGTTTGCCACTCCACAGAATTTACTTTGCGCGCAGCAGACGCAGAATTTTCAGCGCCCGCCCTTGTCGTTGCCACCGGCGGCTTAACAATCCCCAAAATGGGCGCCACCGACTTTGGCTATCAACTCGCCCGCCAGTTCGGAATAAAAATTCGCGAAACGCGCCCAGCCCTCACGCCACTCCTATTTGACGCCGCCGAACGATGCACCTATCGCGAATTAGCCGGCGTCTCCACCGAAGTAATCGCCGCAACCGATCACCACGCATTTCGCGAAGCCATGCTCATCACCCATCAAGGACTAAGCGGCCCCGCCATCCTCCAGATTTCCTCCTACTGGAACAAAGGCCAACCGCTCCACATCGACCTCGCTCCCGATCGCGATGTCTTCGCCTCCCTCCGTGAATCCTCAACACGAAACGCCGTTACTGCGCGCGCCGCACTTCAACTCGCGCTGCCCAATCGTTTCGCAAGTCGCTGGCTCGACGCTCATCTCCCGCCGCGCTGGACCAACGAAGACCTGGTCCGCCTGGAGAAAAAATTGCATCAATGGACCATCACTCCCGCAGGCACCGAAGGCTTCGATAGAGCCGAAGTCACCCTCGGCGGCGTCGACACCGACGAGCTCTCCAGCAAAACAATGGAGTCCCGCAAAGTTCGCGGCCTATTTTTTATCGGAGAAGTAGTCGACGTGACCGGCCATCTAGGCGGCTTCAATTTTCAATGGGCCTGGGCCAGCGGCGCAGCCGCCGGCCGCGCACTCTGATCTTTTTTGAGTTTTCAAAAGGATGTGCCGGATCATCTGCAGAAAATTTACGGCAGCGTGAATGCCAACACATAATCCCCTTGCTTCGTCCCCAGCTTCCCGTGCCCGCCCGCCGCGATCACCAGGTATTGTTTACTGTTCACCGTGTAAGTCATCGGTGTCGCTTGCCCGCCAGCCGGCAAGTCGTACTTCCACATTTCTTTGCCACTGTCCGCATCAAATCCCCGAATCGCGTTGTCCATCGTCGCCGCCGAAAACACCACGCCGCCAGCTGTCACAATCGGTCCACCCAAAGTCACCGTGCCGGTATTCATTCCCGGCACAAAGCTCCCCAGCGGCACGTCCCACGCTTTCTTCCCCGTAAATAAATCCACCGCAGCCACCGTTCCCCACGGCGGTGGGCTGCACAAAGTTAAAGTCTCGCTCGGCCCGATTAACGGTGTGCGAAACATCGCGTACGGCGTTCCCGCTTGCCGCCCCCACTCACCATGCAAACGGTCGTTAGTGGTCGACGCTTTGAAGTCCTCATCGTATTTTTCCCGCGGAATCAGTCGCGCCAGAATCGCCAGCCGGTTGGTGTCCATCACCAGCAAGTGTCGTTGCGGATCGTACGCGGCGCTGCCCCAATTCACCCCGCCCACGCTCCCCGGAAACACAATCGAGCCCTTCACGCTCGGAGGAGTAAAAATCCCTTCCGACCGCGCCGCTCGTATCTTGTCCGCGCATGCCTCCTTTTCTTCCGGCGTTCTGCCCCAGGCATCCTCGGGACTCAATTTCTCCGGCACCATCGATATCGCCGACGCCGGTTGTGTCGGCGAAGCATCCTCTCCGGGAATATCGCTTTTCGGCGCCGGCCGTTCCTCCACCGGCAGCAATGGCGCACCGGTCAGACGATTCAGCACAAACACGCGTCCCATCTTCGTCGTAATCGCCACCGCCGGCGTCCCATCGCGCCACGAAAATAGAGTTGGCTGCGAAGCTACGTCGTAATCCCACAAATCGTGGTGCACCACCTGAAAGCCCCACACAAATTCGCCGCTCGAGGCATGCAACGCCACCACCGAGTTCGCCCACTTGTTATCCCCGCGCCGAAATCCGCCAAAATAATCCGGGCTCGCGCTTCCCGTAGGAATAAAAACCAAATCATGTTCCGCATCCACGGAAAGCGTGGACCACGCATTCCCCGCGCCAGTTCGCGGCGAATTCTTCGACGCCCACGGAATCGGATCCCACGACCAGCGCTGTTTCCCGCTGCGCACATCAAACGCGCGCACAATCCCGCGCTCCAACTCCACGGCGCGATTATCGCCAATCGCAGATCCCGTTATAACCAGACCCCCTGCAATCGCCGGAGCAGAAGTCACCTGGTATTGCCCCGCATCTCGCAAATTCACATCTTTCGCTAAATCAATCTGCCCATTCGCGCCGAAATCCGCGCAAGGTTTACCGGTCTCCCCATCCAACGCGATCAATCTCGCATCCAGCGTCCCGATAAATATCCTCAACCGGCATGGCTGTCCGGCCTTTGCCGCGGAATCCTTCCACGCGGAGACTCCTCGCGAAGTGGTCTCCGAAAATCCGTGAGTATTCAGCTTCGGGTCATACTCCCAAATCTTCTTTCCAGTCTCCGGCTCCAGCGCGATCACGTGATCAAATGGAGTCGACAAATACAGCCGCCCATCCACCAGAATAGGCGTCGCCTCAAACGCCGCATTCCGCTTCAGATCATCATCAATTCCATCCAACGCCCCGGTGCGATAAGTCCAAGCCACCTTCAACTGCCCCACATTGTCTCGATTAATTTGCGCCGCCGCCGAGTAGCGAGTCCCGCCCGCATCGTGCCCATAACTCGCCCACCCCGTATCCGCCGCCGAGTTACCGGTCGAATTGTTCGCTGAATTACCGGAGGAATTACCTGCAGCAGCGCCTGAAGAAGTCCCGCCCGTCTGCGCCGCTGCAAACCCTGGCCACACAGCGGCCAGCGCCCAGACACACCCAAACCGCAAGAACCTCCCCGCTACCCCGAATTTTGAATTTTTCATGCGCTCAGTAATATCCCAGCGCAGCACCGAACGCAACACTCCCAGTTATAGAGTGGTGGGTCGGTTTCCGACTACCCGAACTTATCGGCTAGTGAGTTGTTCGCGATGCGCTATTTGCAGTCCGATCTGCCGTGCCTCAATCTGCTGACTCATATACATGCCAGATGCCCACGATATCTCGGGCCGACAACCGGGCGCTGGGCGCCTCTCTAACCCAGGTACTTCCACTGCGACCATGATTCCTGCAGGCTCTGATGAGGGCGCCGGCAGACGAAGAAAGTAAGGTGGGACTCTTCCGGG
>DATBBY010000065.1:0-38169 GCA_036270765.1 Candidatus Acidiferrum sp. | reverse complement strand
GATCTGCCCGAACGGTTCAAACAATGTTCGCAGGTCGCCTTCGGTGGTTTGAAAGCTCATATTCCCTACAAATAAACTTTTCATCGTAATTCTCCCGGTACCCTTCGAAGCGCCTGAGTGCAGGAATTCGCGCAGCCGTTTCCCGGCACCACACAACTTGGCTGAAAATTGGCTGAACCAGTGGAGGAAGGGCTACGACTCGCGTTCCAGGAAGTTCAGGCAATCCGACTTCGGGAGCCTACGGACAGACGATATCATAATTCGCCGCCAAAAACCGAACGGACATTTGGTCCCTCCGGCGAGGACCCGGACACATGCCCCGGCCTCAGCGCGGAGCGCTACACTTCGTGCAAATCCCCGACCGCTCGCCACGCTTGATCGATGGCCACGTCGGTATACGCGCTGGCGCCCGCGTCGGAATTCGCAATGGCAATCCGGCCCACCCTTCTGCGCCCGATGACCCAGGGTTTTTCCTCTTCCTTCCAATCCGGATCGAACAGTGGATTCGGCGTGAACGCATAACCATGCGCCCAGCGATTCACGGTTATCCCTTCAATATCGCGCCCGGCATCGAACCCCGCCGCTCCTAACATTCTGTTCAGTTGGTCCCGTATATTCTTCTCAAATGTGGCGAACGGGGTGTCCAGCAATTCCCTGCGCCCCGCGCGATTCTGTTCACGCTGCTCCAGCCCGGGTTTGCACGGCGTGCGCAACATGAAAAGAACGGCTGGCTCTTTTGGGCTGGCGGGAAATCTGTATGCGCCCAGGCTCACGGGAAAATCAAGCGCGGTATACGTGTGATAACTCCCCGGCGCCACGATGTGGTGCACGTTTAATTTTGCGAAGGGCTCCCAATTTCGCAACGCCACATGCGTATACACCAGCGGCATTTTTACCAAGGAGGACAACGCTTTGCTTTGCTGCGCGGGCACGTCCGGACAAATGTAAGGAATCATTCCGTTGTAGCATGCCAACACACAGTTCTTTCCGGTCACCGTATGCAACTTTCCGTCTCGCATGTAAGCGACGTGCACTTCATGCTCAGTGGAGTTCCGCACATGAACAACGGTGCTGTTCAAGCGTATGCGCACCTGCGAGTCCGCCGCGTCCAGCTTGCTGTACACAGCGCGCGCATCGACCACATCTTCCATTGAGCTCCCGGGCATCGCCGACGGAATGAGCGAGCGCACCACCAGCCGCGCGATGGATGCATTGCCATCCGGAAAATGGTAAATGTACGGCTCTTCTTTTGCCGGCGCGGGAAGACCAAGCCCATCGAACCCTGCATAGGTGAACGAGTTATAGTCATCAACGCCTTCGTAACACTCCATCGCCGGCACCGCTTCAATCCCGATGCAAAACAGGTCATGCGGAAAAGTCTGAAAAAACGGCAACGCCTTGGGAGTGAGCTTGCAATGTTTCGTCAGGTATTCCGCATAACTGATTTTTGTGAGTAACGCGATTTTCTCGTCCAGCGACATGCCCGGCAGATAATCTTTTTTCTCCGTATACACCCGCGCGATATCGCGGCGAACATCATCCGACAGCGGAGTCTGCGCAAGAAATTCCGGCCATGGCTTGGTGTTCATACCGGTGACCAGGCGATCCTCTCCAAAAGTGTCCTTATCAAAGAACGCCGCCGTACCCATCGTCGAATAAAGTTCCCGGTCGTAGGCCCGTTCGAATTTCTCAACGCGCACGCCAATATCCCGAATCAGAGTCTTAGCCACATCACTATATTTCCCAGGGCTCTCAATCGACTGCGTTCCGCCGTAACTGAGCACCATGCGCCCGCCGGCCTGAAATTCATTACGTTTGGCATGGCCGCCAAAATCATCGTGGTTGTCCAGAATTAAAATGCGGGCGTTCTTCCCGGCGCGCTGGCGATAGAAATATGCTGAAGCAAGTCCGCTAATTCCGCCGCCGACAACTATCAGATCGTAGCTTTCGCCTGTCGCCGCTGCCTTTCCGAGATCATTCCAGGGCTGTCCGTCGCGCATGAGATGCGCGAACGTGAAGCTCCCATCATGATTCCCGCGCATGCCCATTTTTGCCGGCGGATAATAACCCGGCGCGTTCTGCGCCGCTATTTCATCCAGTGCCGCAGCAGCCAACAATGTTTCAGCGTCGAATACTTTGGAAACTCCAGTGGCGCTCACCACGGCCCCGCCGACCCCTACGCTTACTCCATTCAAAAAGTCACGACGAGTTATTTGTCGGCCCATGCTATCGAATCCTCAATTCGCTGACCATCGTGTGCGATACTCGCTGGATTGAAAAAGTCATCTATTTTTAGTTTGTATCCGATGCCGTCGTGACCCAACCGCCCAACCGGCCAAACCCCTGGCCGTACCTCGCCTTAGCCGCTGGCGTTTTGTGTATCGCATGGTCGGCAATTTTCGTGCGCTGGACCAACATGCCCGGCCCAGCGTCCGCATTCTATCGCATGCTCATTCCGGCAGTGTTACTTCTTCCCACGTGGTTCATCGGCGGCAAATCACCACGTGTGAGCCCTAAAACCCTGATGGTAATCGCTGGCGGCGGCATTTTCTTTGCGCTCGATCTCGCATTTTTCAACACCTCTATCTTGCAGACTTCCGCGGCCAATGCCACTTTGCTTGGCAACAATACTCCGGTCTTCGTTGGACTAATCAGTTGGCTGGTCTTTCGCCAGCGCCCTAGCCGCGATTTTTGGCTGGGATTATTTCTAGCGGTCGCCGGATGTGTGGTCATCGTTTCCGGCGATTTGGCTCAGCATTTCAAGCTCGGCTGGGGCGATGCGATGGCCTTGGCAGCGTCCGCGTGCTTCGCCGTGTATATGCTCGCTACCGAACGCGTGCGCATGACCACCAGCACGCTGGTCTTTCTGCGTCTTGCGATGATTTCCAGCGCGATCTTTCTTTTCATCATCAACGTCGCGCTCGGCATTTCACTGAAAGTTCCGCACGGCCGTTCTTGGGCTGCGCTCTTCGGACTCGGCTTGGTCTCGCAACTCGGCGGCTACCTCGCGCTCACGTACGCCTTGGGTCATCTGCCCGCTACAGCAGCGTCGATCAGCCTGTTGTCGCAGGGTCCAATCACCGCCGTGCTGGCCGCGATCATCCTGGCGGAACCGCTCTCCACGTCGCAAATCATCGGCGGTGCGCTCGTGCTTGCTGGAGTAGGCTTAGCCAACCGCCGCATTCGACCGACCGGCGAAGTCCCAGCCAATCTGCTCGAAACCTCTCAACACAAATAAATCGGCGAATCGCAACGGCATTCGGAACAGCGTAAAGCGCGTTTATTTCAGCGCCAGCACTTCGACTGAATTTCCAGACGGATCGTGCAGATAAACAGAACGTGTCCCATCACGGTGTATCTTGGGCTCACCGAAGAGCGCAGGGTCCCGCAGCAATGCAAAATGTGGCGGGTGCTGTTGCGGGAGCACAAACGCGACGCGAATATTCGCGAACTCCAGCAATGCCCAGCTGCCGTCTTGATAAGTCACTTGGCACTTGAAATTTTTTAGATACCAATCGACCGTGCCCTTCACATCACTCACCGCCACCGCGATGTGGTCCACAGTGTCAAATGTTTTCGATTCCTTATTCTCGGACATTCCTGCCTCTCAATTGGCTTGGGCCGCCTGCGGAACTTCCTCTACGTTCCAAGCCGCCGAACGACGAAATAAGCTTACTCCAAGGCTCACGTCACATAAACGGCCGGAATATTGGGCATCCAACCACAGACCCTGGCCCCCGGTGGCCGCACCGTCGCCAGGTGTAACGCCGCGGACACGGCACTCCGTTCAGAGGTTGCCACCTCTTTGCACTCGGCAGCATACTCAGAGACATGGCTGTTCCACGCAACTCGTTTTTCCTGGGCACCGCCATCTTGGCGATAATCTTCTTCCCCAAGCCGGCGCAAGCGGATGAAATTCGTCTAAAGGATGGCCAGAAGCTCTATGGCGTGATCGTAGCCTACGAAGACAACATGTTCAAAGTAAAGACCGACTTTGGATATGTATTGGTCGAAAAAGACAAGATCGCTTCCATCGTCCCCAATGTCACGGCCGGGCACAATGCGGCGAAAACTGAACCTCCCGCTGCGGACAAACCAGCGTCAGCCAAGGCCGCTGCCGTGTCAGTTTCGGAGGCGGTTCCCGAGAAAAAAACAATTTCCTTCGCCGGGCCAACCACGCCAATTGTTCCGCCCGCAAAATCAGCGAACAGCACGGCATCCATCGCGAATCCCCCGGCGCTCAAGCCTACAGCCAAGCCCCCTGTCGCAACGCTTGTAACAACGGACCAGCCCACTAAGCCAAAAGAAGTCGAACCTCAGGTTAACCGCGACACTTTGCAAGGCAACACGTACATCAATTACACCCACGGCTTCCAAATGTATAAACCGCCAAGCTGGAAATTGCTCGACGACGCGGGCAAAGAAATTCCCAACGCCATCGTCGCCATGGGCACCGCAAACGAATCAACCCTGATGGTCGTTGGCACCGAAAAAACCAAAGGCTCCCTGGACGTGACTGCCGCTGATGTGGAAAAGCGCTTGCGCGAAACGTATGGCAATTACCGCCGGATTTCTCAGCGTAAGACCGTGTCCGGCGGCTTTCCAGCCGTGGAAATTCATTACCGCGGGCTCGCCGACGAGCACGACTGGTCGGGAACTCTATTGGTAATTTCTCGCGGCGACGACGTATTTTCCGTGTTGGGGATGACTTACTCGGACAGCGATTTAATCCAGATCCAGGAAAACGTGATTGGCCGCGCGATCTCCAGCCTGGAGTTCAACAAAAACTAATTGTCTTAGGATCAATGTTGGGCACCGCCGCAGAAATACTTCACACAACCACTCGCGGAAGCCTCAAGCCCCCACAGCCACTGGAGCGTCACTCTGTTTGCGATGTTCGCGAATAATAGCAATCAGCGACTGCGCCGCGCGCGGCAGGCTGCGGTCGCGGCGGTAAACCAACCCTAATTCCCGCCACAGGTCCACGCCTTCCACATTGAGTAGTTTCACTTCCCCAGCTTTCACTTGATCGCTGGCGAAACTCTCGCTAATGAAAGAAACGCCCGCATCGGCCGCCACAAACCGCTTGATCATCCCGATACTCGGCAGTTCCATGGTGATACGCAGCCGCGAACGATACGGACGGAAGAGTTTGTCCAGCACCTGCCGTGTAAATCCCGTGCGCGGAAAAATCAACGGCTGCGCCGCCACTTCTTCCAACGTAATTTTGGATCTGTTAGCCAACGGATTCCGCGTGCTGACCATGAAGCGCAGCCGGTCGCGGTAAATATGATGTACTTTGGTGTTCAACGCCTTGATCGGCAATGTCACGATGCCCACATCGATCGTCCCATCTTCGATGCGCTGCAAAATCTTGTGGCTGAAATTTCGATAAATGCTGATATGCACCAACGGGTAGCGCCGCTGAAATTCGGCGAAAATATCCGGCAGCAGATACAGGCAGGTCGCTTCATTGGCGCCAAATAAAACCGTGCCCTGCACCACGTTCCCGCGGTCCGCCACGCCCTGCAGCGACTCGTCGCGCAAGCGCAACAGCCGCTCCGCGTATTCGAATAGAACTTCTCCTGCCGGAGTCAACTCCACGGACTTGGCGGAACGATCCAGCAATTTGGCGCGATAGGCTTGTTCCAGCTGGCGAATTTGCGCGCTCACTGCCGATTGCGAGCGAAAAACTTTTTGCCCCGCGCGCGAAAAACTCTTTAATTTTGCGACATACACGAAAGTGGCGAGTTGGTCGAAATCCATGGCGGTTGCTCGGCGGTGATTATAACTGATTTACAAAATCCGCGAGCGATTGCATTGCCCCTTTCAGAATGATTACAGAATGTTAATATCTGCCGTTTATACCTGCAGCTTATACCTGCAACGCCGTCAGCGAAGTCGGTGTTGGGCGCTCCACCGGCATCAAAATATCGCGATCTTTCAATTTCTCCAGCATCGGGCGCCAGGTCGCTTCAATAGTTCCCTGGAAATGAACCGGCTGTACTCGCACCATCGGTAGCGTGCCCGGGTGCAACAGCAATTTCGTGGCCCGAGGACTCCCGGTAAAATAAATATGTTCTTCAATCACTCGCCGCAGTGAAGTCTCTTCGGCCGCATCAATTTCTGCCAACGTGACGAATTCGCGATGCAACACATCTTCGACTTCTGAGCGCAGCACGTACGCCAATCCCCCGGTCATGCCCGAACCAAAATTTACTCCCAGCGACCCTAGTATTACCGCCACGCCGCCAGTCATGTATTCGCAGCCGTGCTGCCCCACGCCTTCGACTACCGCGAGCGCGCCGCTGTTGCGCACCCCGAACCGCTCGCCCGTGCGTCCCGCGACATATAGTTGTCCGGAGGTAGCCCCATACAGCACGGTATTTCCCGCCAACACGTCGCCGCGCCGCGAAGCAGCTCTGCCTGCCGAGATCGAAATCGTTCCGCCCGACAATCCTTTTCCCACGTAATCATTCGCTTCGCCGCGCAAGCGCAACGTCATGCCTTCCACCAAAAATGCACCAAAGCTTTGTCCCGCCGAACCGCGATATTCATGCACAATGTCGCCATGCGTGCGCCGGCCGGCTTTGTCCCGGCGCATCAATTCCCCGCTCATCCCCGCGCCCACGCTGCGATCCGAATTCTGAATCGCTTCCATCTTGCGCGGAGCTCCCAGGTCCTCGGCGAAATGCCGCGAAGCTTCCTTGGGCGCCGGGTGCAAAGCCGGCTCCTGTTGCGGAGCGACACGCCGCGATTCGGAAATCGGCACGATCAGCAATGCATCCATCCCAGAGCGTGTTTCCAACAGGTCATACCATCCAGACAATTCTTTAAGAGAACGCACACCCAGTTGCGCCATGCGATTCCGTACTTCCTCGGCGAGGTACTGAAAATATGCCATCACCATTTCCGGTTTCCCGGCAAATCGCGCGCGCAATTTCTCGTCTTGTGTGGCAATCCCTACAGGGCAGGTATTCAGATGACATTGTCGCGCCATCACGCAGCCAATGGCCAGCAGTGACGCGGTCCCAAATCCAAACTCGTCGGCACCTAGAATGGCAGCCAGAATAATATCCCGTGCAAATTTCAGGCCTCCGTCCACGCGGAGAGAGAGACGTGAACGGAGGCCAGCGCGAACCAGGGTGTCATGTGTTTCGCGCAACCCAATTTCCCAGGGCAGGCCGGTATTCTTAATGGACGTAAGCGGAGACGATCCGGTTCCACCATTGTGTCCGCTGATGGTAATGACGTCGGCGCCCGCCTTCGCCACACCCGCGGCGATAATTCCCACTCCCGCCCCAGAAACCAGCTTCACTCCAATTCGCGCATAGGGATTCACAGCCCGTAAATCATGAATCAGCTGCGCCAGATCCTCGATGCTGTAAATGTCGTGATGCGGTGGTGGCGAAATCAGCGGCGTCCCCGGCGTCGCGTGCCGGATACGCGCGATATATTCCGTAACTTTGCGCGCCGGGAGCTGCCCACCTTCGCCAGGCTTGGAGCCTTGCGCCATCTTTATTTCAAGTTCTTCCGCGTGCACCAGGTAATCCGCGGTCACCCCAAATCTTCCCGAAGCCACCTGCTTGATTTTGTTAGCCGCTTCCGACTCGTAACGATACGTTGCTGGATCTTCGCCGCCCTCGCCTGTATTGCTTCGCCCGCCCAACAAATTCATCGCCACCGCTAGAGTGCGATGCGCCTCAGGGCCCAGAGAACCAAGCGACATCGCCTGGGTGCTGAAGCGCTTCAGCACCGATTCGGCGGGTTCCACTTCTTCCATAGCAACAGGCGTTCCCGGCACGATATCCAGCAAATCCCGCAGAAATACCGTTCCCTGGCGTTCCGCAAGCTCTTCCAGCGCGGAGTATTTCTTGGCATCAGGCGCGCGCACGTGCGCATGCATGCGCCGCACCAGCTCCGGCGAATTAGCATGCAGCTCCGCGCCTTTGCGGAAGCGATACAGCCCCGCGTTGCCCAAGTCCGGCGGATGACCATCCGCCGTCGCAGCGAAAGCCTTTTCATGCATCTTCAAATAATCGGCCAGCAATTCGTCCAAAGTTTTCTGCCCAGGAAAATCCGCGGCATCTTCAAAAAATTCCGCGCACAAATCTTCCGCCAACCCCACGACTTCAAAAAGCTGGCTATTGCGATAGCTCGCCACGGTCGACACTCCCATGCGCGCCAGAACTTTTCGCAGCCCAGCATTCACGGAAGTCCTCACCTGCTCTGCTCCAGCGCTTTCGAGCGCTTCCGCGAATTGATCAGCCAGGTATGGCAATACCGCGCTCGCTCCCGCAGCCACCAGCAGCGCCACGTGATGCGTGTCAAAAATCTGCGCCGATTCCACCACGAGTGGCACATCCCACAATCCTTCGCGCACCATCGCTTTCCACACCGCTGCCGTAGCCAGCAGCGCCGGCAAGCACGCCCGTTCCGCCGCAATTCCACGGTCGCTAAGGAGGAGGAATCCCGGGCGTCCGCCGCTACTCAGAGGGGTAGTTGAGAGCTGAGCAACAGCGCGGCGCGCACCCGGGACTCCCATGGCGGCAAGGAAGGTCATATCGATGCGGCGTGGCTCACCAAAAACTGCGACAAGCTCCGCGAACTGCGCGGCATCAATCAAGGGCGTAGGTAAAGTGACGCCGCCTTTCAAATGCACTTCGAGCGACATCACGTGCGATTCGCGCAGCGGATCAATCGGCGGATTGGTGACTTGCGCAAACCGCTGCTTGCAGTAATCCCACAACGTCCGCGTCAGCGTCGAAAGAAATGCCGGAGGCGCGTCGTCCCCCATGCTCCAGTCCGCCTCTTTTCCATGCACCAGCGCGGAAAACAGCGTCTTAAATTGATCTTCGGTCCAGCCAGCCGCGGCAGCCATGCGTTTCGGCTGTTCAATCGGCACAAGCGCAGGCATCGTGCGAGCAACAGAATTGCTCGCCATCCGCTGTGCTGCCAGGGTTCGATCAACATTCGCGGCCAGCCGCTTCAGAATGTCGCGCCAGCGCAGGAAAAGCCCGGACGTCGGATCAGCGAGAATCATTTCGCCCGGACCTAAACGCTGCCGCTCCGCGATCCGCGATTCTTCAAAATCGATCAGTCCAGTCTCGGATCCCGCAATCAACAAGCCGTCATGCGTCAGCGTATAGCGCAGTGGCCGCAAGCCATTGCGATCCAGTTTTGCCCCCACCAATTGTCCGTCAGAAAAAACCAATGCGGCCGGGCCATCCCAGGGCTCCCCTTGTTGCGAAACCGCTGTCAGTGCGGCACGTACATCGCGCGACAAGACCGGATCTTTCTCGAATGCCGGCGGCACCAGCCCGAGCATCGCCTCCTCCGCAGATAATCCCTCCAGCAATTTCAGCTCGAACGCATTGTCAAAACTCGCCGAATCGCTGACGTTGGGTTCCAACGCTCGGAACCATGCCCCCGCCTTCAATGCCGCGCGCTGTTCGCGTTGTTTGGCCCGCATCCATCGCCGGTTGGACACGATGGTGTTGATTTCCCCGTTGTGCGCCACATGCCGGAAGGGCTGAGCCAGGTCCCACGACGGCTGTGTGTTGGTGGAATAGCGTTGGTGAAATATCGCGAAGGTAGTGGCGAAGGATGAATCGCGCAAATCTTCATAAAACTGCGGAAATTGCCAAGGCGTCAGCAGTCCCTTGTACACCACCGTGCGCGAGGACAGCGAGCAGATATAACAGCGCGTCGGCATGGTGATTTCCGCGCGCTTGCGCATCATGGCCAGACGCCGCTCAAATCGCGCCGGCAATTTCGCGCGATTGATCGGCTCCACGAAAAACTGCCAGATCTCTGGCATGGTTTCCAGCGCCCGCCGGCCTAGCGAGTTCACGTCCACCGGTACGCGCCGCCATCCCAGTACGCGACAGCGCTCGCTTTCCGCTGCATGCTCTATCGCGGATCGCGCGTCGCTCACCGCATGCGCGGCCAAAAACGCAAATCCAAGCCCAAACTTTTGTGGAAGTTCAATGCCCTGCTCTTTAGCGCGCGCACGGAAAAAATCTTGAGGAAGCGAAGTAAGCAGGCCTGCGCCATCGCCGCTTGCGCCATCCGCGTCCACACCACCACGATGGGTAAGCCGCTCCAGCGCGGTCAAAGCATATTGAATGATGTCGTAGTTTGCGGATCCGCCCAGGCGCGCTACAAATCCAGTCCCGCAGGCATCATGATCGGGATGTCCCCAGTTCGGATGCCGCCCATTCTGCTCCGCGCCGGCGCGCGGAGAGACGGGTAACCGCTGGTCTGAGTACCTTGGGCGCCCGGAGGCCATATGTTTGTATAGGGTCTGACGCCGAGCAAGTAAAACTCAGAATTTGAATTCGCTGGATTCGTTTTCTAACGAGGCAGCCAATTTCGCGGAAAATCCGCAAGATTTTGCTTTTCGAGGTAAGCCAATAGAACGAATTGTTACAGATTTTTAATTAAAACTTTAACTAAAATTTGGTCACTTCCGAGAAATGGAACTCCCGTACCTTCATCGCCGGGACCACCATTTCGAACGCTTCTTCGCCCGTGGCGCGCACCGCCGGCCCCATAAGCTCCACATTCCGCAACATCTCCAGCAAAGATTGGTTAAACCGGAAATTTCGCACCGCCGAAACCACGCGCCCTTTCTCCACCAGAAATAAGCCATCCCTGGTCATGCCGGTCATGATCTTTTCGTACGGATCCACTTCCCGGATGTACCACAAACGCGTCACCAGCAGCCCGCGCTCCGTCGAAGCGATCATTTCTTCCAACGACGATTTGCCACCCGAGAAAACCAGGTTCATGGGCGCCTCGCCGTATTCGTTCGGCAGCATAAAGCCATGCCCGGTAGGTTTTTTGCGTGCGACCTTGGCGCTGATACGTGAATACACCAGGTTCTTCGGTACGCCGCGATCTACCAGTTGCACTTTTTGTCGTGGCATCCCCTCCCCGTCAAACGGCGCGCCGAGTTGCAACGGGTGGTACGCGTCATCCCAAATCGAGATATTTTTGCCGAATAATTGCTTGCCCATGCGCTCGTTGAGGCAGGACCGCTTGTCTTGCAAGGCCGTAGCTGCAAAATCGTAGAAAAGAAATCCCACCAGGTCCAGCACCGCGGCGGGTTCCAGAATCACGGTGTATCTCCCCGCAGGCAATTCGCGTGCCTCTACCGCTAGATGCGCTTTTTCGCTGGCACGCGCCGCTAGCTTCTGCGGATCAAAATTTCGCACATCCGCTGAATTCGCCTTGGCCCAGCTCGCCGCTGGCTTTTCCTGCATGGTGATCGAAAATTCCCCATGCGTCTCGCGGTACGCCGCGAATAGCCCGCAGGAATTTCCAATTGCCCTCTGATTCCGCCCCGTGGCAAAAATTCCTGCGGCAATTTGGCCGCGTTCAATCGCCAGGTCGCATGCGCGACGCACCGCCAGTGCGCGGTCTTCGGGAGTGATCGCCGCAGTTTGCTTAACGAAGCGATTCACCCGAGAATACTTCTGCGCTCCCGGCATCGGAAGTAACAGCGGATTTTTCGGTTGGCTGGCTGCCAGTGAGAGCGATCCTTCAAGCGCCTTTCGCAGCGAGTCTTCATCAATCCGATTGGTCGTCGCGCGTGCGGTGCGTCCCTCAAATACTGTTCGAATGGAGACCGTCAGCCCATGCTCCGCCACGTTCTGATGGATCGCGTTGTTCGCGAAACGCGTCAGCGCGTCGGCCGCTTCATCGACGTGCACTTCCGTTTCCGGAACGCCAATCTTCTTCGCCAGCCGCAAAACCGTCTCGATAATTTGCTGAAGTTCGCGCTCTGGCAGCAATTCGATCGGCCCAGCGCCTTTGCTTGCTTCCTGGCGCGAATGCGTTTTAGCGGAGGCTCTCATTGATCTGCGAACGCCGCCCCGATATGAACATTCCTGAATCGCGACGGCGACGCGCCGTGCCCCGTGCCCATCGTTTGCATCGGCTGGCCCTTGCCGCAATTCGGCGTGCCCCACAACGTCCAGTGTTCCGCATTGCAGATAGCGTCGCAGGAATTCCAGAACTCCGTAGTAATCCCGCTGTAGCTGGGATTTTTCAGCATGCGGATTTTCTTGCCGCCTTTAATTTCCCACCCGATCTCCGTAGAAAATTGAAACTGGTATCGCCGGTCGTCGATGGACCACGAACGATTAGTTTCCATCAAGATTCCATCGTCGGTGCTCTGAATCAAATCGTCAAAATCCCAACTACTCGGCAGCAAACTCACATTGGTCATCCGAATAATCGGCAAACGGTTCCAGCCTTCAGTGCGCATAGTGCCCGACGAACGCTTCAACCCAATCAGATGCGCTGTCTCGCGATTCGAAAGATAACCGCGAAATTGTCCCGCCTCGATAATATCCGTGCGTTGCGCGGGCACACCCTCGTCATCATACGCAAACGTCCCTAACCCTTGGCCATGCTCGAGCCGCGCGTCCGCCACGACATTCACAATTTCCGACGCATACTTCAACCGGTTCACCTGGTCGAGCGTCAGAAAACTGGTCCCCGCGAAATTCGCTTCTTCACCCAACACGCGATCCAGCTCAATGGGATGCCCAACGGATTCATGAATCTGCAATCCCAGTTGGCTGCCACCCAGAATCAGCGTCCCTTTTTTCTCTGGACACTGAGCCGCGCTGTGCAGCGCCACCGCTTCTTCCGCAATCACCGCCGCATTCTTCACCAGGTCCAGCGATTCGATCAGCTCGTACCCTTGCAAAGCGTGCTGCCCACCAAAACTATTGGGATACGAACGCTTCTGGATTTCCTCACCCTTGAACGACGTCGCCACAATCCCGCATCCCGAAATCACTTTTCGTTGATGAATGCGTGATCCAATGCTCGACGCAAACCAACTATCCGTTTTGCGGAATTGCATATCGGTTTCCGTCAGCGTCACGCCTTTCACCCGGCGCATTTCCGCATCTGCTGCCAACAGAAGACCAAGCTGCCTCTCCAGCGGAATTTCAAACGGATCTTTGCGAAACGGGCTCTGCCAACTATCGATGTGCGCTTGCTCGTCAACCATCACCACGTCATGCCGTTTGGCACTAGCTGAAGCTTTTGCAATCGCCACCGCCTGCGCCGCGCAACTCGCCACCCCCTCGCGAGTCAGCCGGTCAGTCGATGCAAATCCCCAAGCCCCGTTGGCCAAAACACGAATTCCCAAACCGATCGATTCAGACTGCGCCAGCGTCCCAACTTTCCCATTCTTGGTAGTCAAATCGCGTTGACGCTGATGCATAACTCGCACATCGGCGTAAGAAGCCCCGCGCAACCGCGCGGTTTCCAAAGAACGTATGCAGAGATCCCACATAAATTTTTACCCTGCCAAGTCTACGTAACACACACAACTAAAACAAATCAGGGGCGCAAAACGCTGCGCCCCTGTAAGACTCCCACCAAATATCCTTACCGTGCTTTACGTGCCTTCTTGCCACGACGCCAAATAGTGTTCCTGTTCGGGTGTGAGCTTGTCGAGCTTGTGGCCCATGGTTTCCAGCTTCAAGCGCGCGATTTTCTTGTCCAGATGTTCCGGCACCACGTAAACCTGCGGCTTTAGCGTCTTGTAATTCGCGCGCAGATATTCAGCAGAAAGCGCCTGGTTCGCGAAGCTCATATCCATCACCGAAGCCGGGTGCCCTTCCGCAGTAGCCAGGTTGACGAGCCGCCCTTCGCCCAACAAATAAACCTTGCGGTCCCCTTTCAACGTATATTCATCCACCAGCGGACGAACTTCCCGCTTTCCGCTGGACATTTTCTCCAGCGCCGGAATATCAATCTCCACGTTGAAATGTCCGGAGTTGCAAACAATCGCGCCAGCTTTCATCTTTTCAAAATGCTCGGCGCGAATCACGCTCTTGTTTCCGGTCACCGTGATGTAGATGTCGCCCTCCTTGACCGCCTGTTCCATCGGCATGACGCGGAATCCGTCCATCACCGCTTCAATGCCCTTCACTGGATCAATTTCCGTCACGATAACATCCGCACCCAAGCCTTTCGCGCGCATCGCCACGCCGCGTCCGCACCAGCCATATCCGGCTATCACAACTTTCAATCCCGCGATCAACACATTCGTCGCGCGAATCACGCCATCAATGGTGGACTGCCCGGTGCCGTAGCGATTGTCAAAAAAATGCTTGGTCATGGCATCGTTCACCGCCACGATCGGATACTTCAGCGTTCCATCCTTCGCCATTGCGCGTAAACGAATGACGCCGGTGGTAGTCTCTTCCGTCCCGGCAATCACGTGCGGCACCAAATCAGTCCGCTTGGTCAGCAGCATGGTGACCAGGTCGGCGCCATCGTCCATGGTGAATTGCGGCTTGTGATCCAGCGCCGCGCGCAAGTGCGTGTAATAGGTCTCGTTGCCCTCGCCCTTAATCGCGAACGTTGGAATGTTGTAATCGCGATTCAGTGACGCCGCCACTTCATCCTGAGTCGAAAGCGGATTCGATGCGCATAGCACCGCATCTGCCCCGCCATCGCGCAAAGCGATCATCAGATTCGCGGTCTCGCTGGTGACGTGCAGGCAAGCTGAAACGCGCAACCCCTTGAGAGGCTGCTCCTTCACAAATCTTTTCCGGATCGATTCGAGCACCGGCATTTGCTGCTGCGCCCACTCGATCTTGCGTTTACCTGCGTCAGCCAGCCCGATATCTTTCACATCACCTTTTTTCAGTTCAGCGGTAGCCAATGAAATGCTCCTTAATTAAATTTTGCCGGCGAAAATTTCGCTCGAGGAAAGGGAATAAAAATTCTTGAAACACAAAAAAAGTCGAAACACGAAAATTACTGGCGCGCTCCAACTTCCGCAGTCGCATTCGCTTTGTTCGACGATGCACCAAGCCCGGCAGCCTCGCGCAAAGCGCTGGCGCGGTCTGTGCGCTCCCAGGTAAATCCCGGTCCGGTGCGCCCAAAATGTCCGTAAGCCGCGGTCGGCTTGTAAATCGGCCGCCGCAGGTCCAGCGCTTCGATAATTCCCTTGGGGGTTAGCGAGAAAAGTTCGCGGATCAACTTGGTGATTTTCTCTTCCGGAACCGTTTCCGTGCCAAACGCATCAACCATCACCGATACCGGCTCAGCCACGCCAATCGCATAAGCAAGCTGCACTTCCGCTTTGCGCGCCAATCCGGCGGCCACAATGTTCTTGGCGATATAGCGCGCCATGTAGCAAGCCGAGCGGTCTACCTTGCTCGGATCCTTGCCCGAAAAAGCTCCTCCGCCGTGCCGACTGTAGCCTCCGTAAGTGTCCACGATAATCTTGCGTCCAGTGAGACCGGCATCCCCCATCGGCCCGCCAATCACAAACCGCCCGGTAGGATTGATGTGATATTTCGTTTTGGAATCGAGCATCGCCGCGGGAAGGATGGGCTTGATGATGTGCGTGGTAACAGCTTCGCGAAGATCGTCATTGGAAACTTTGTGGTCGTGTTGCGTGGAGATCACTACGGTATCAATCCGCGCTGGCCGGCCCTTGCGATATTCAACGCTGACTTGCGATTTTCCGTCCGGCCGCAGGAAATCAATTTTCCGGGACTTGCGAACTTCCGAGAGGCGATGGGTAAGCCGGTGAGCCAGTTGGATCGGCATGGGCATGAGCTCTTCCGTTTCGTCGCAGGCGAACCCAAACATCAAGCCCTGGTCGCCCGCGCCGCCGGTATCCACGCCCATCGCGATGTCCGGCGATTGACGCTTCACCGTGCACATTACCGCGCAGGTTTCTGAATCGTAGCCATACTTTGCCCGGTCGTAGCCCACGCCTTGGATAGTCTTCCGCACCAGGTCGTCATAATCCACGTGCGCGGTGGTGGTAATTTCTCCCGCAACCACTGCCAACCCGGTCGTAACCAGAGTCTCGCAGGCCACCCTACCCATGGGGTCCTGCCGCATCACTTCATCCAGCACCGCGTCCGAAATCTGGTCCGCGATTTTATCCGGATGACCTTCCGTGACGGATTCCGATGTAAACAGAAAATTGCGTAAGGTTTCGCTCAAAACAAATCTCCTTCGTGTGTTTTGCCGGGGACGGCTGTTAGGCGGCGCCAGCTGCGCGGCTTCTAATTATAGTAGGTACCTTTGAACGGTACCATTCGAAAACGGAAGAATCAAATTGTTGAATCCAAATGCGTTACAGGCCATGTGAACGGCAATAACAAGCGGTTGAGTGGAAAAGTACCCATTGCCGGAGCGTGAAAGGGGCGCTCTCAGGCCACGTCCGCCTCGTCCAGTTGCACGCTTAACTTCCCTTTGGTCTTCTTGGCCATCAGATACGACCGGATAAACGGGTCCAGGTCGCCATCCAGAACCCGATCCACGTCGCCTACTTCAAATTTGGTCCGGTGATCCTTAATCAGCCGGTACGGCTGCATCACATAGGACCGTATCTGGCTCCCAAAGGAAATATCCAGCTTGGACTCGTCCAGTTTGTCCGTAGCCGCTTGGCGCTTCTGAATTTCCAGGTCATACAGCCGCGAGCGCATCATCTTCATGGCGATCTCACGGTTTTTGTGCTGGCTGCGCTCCGCCTGGCACTGCACCACAATATTCGTGGCCAGGTGCGTGATGCGTACCGCGGTCTCAACCTTGTTTACGTTTTGCCCGCCCGCGCCACCGGCACGAAAGGTATCCACGCGAATCTCTTCTGGCTTCACATCAATCTCAATGCGGTCGTCAATTTCTGGGATCACAAACACCGAAGCAAACGAAGTATGCCGCCGCGCCGCCTGATCGAACGGCGAAATACGCACCAACCGGTGCACTCCCGTTTCGCCAGTCAGCAATCCATAAGCATTTTCGCCGGTGAATTGAATGGTTGCGGACTTGATCCCCGCTTCTTCGCCTGGCGTTTCATCCAGCACCAAGGCGTTCA
This sequence comes from Candidatus Acidiferrum sp., assembly GCA_036270765.1. Classification (GTDB taxonomy): domain Bacteria; phylum Acidobacteriota; class Terriglobia; order Acidiferrales; family UBA7541; genus Acidiferrum. The sequence continues at coordinate 21,296 of DATBBY010000065.1, read as the reverse complement.
TCCCTTTGCGCTCCGCCCAACGCAAATACATGCGCAGCAAAATGGACGCCCAGTCCTGCGACTCCGTGCCGCCGGCGCCCGGCTTGATGGTCATGATGGCGTTCAGGTGGTCGTTCTCGCCCGACAGCAGCGTCTTGGTTTCCAGCTCCGCGACATAGGTCTCCGCGGCGTCCAGTTCACGATCCAAATCTTTCAGTAGAGCGTAGCGCTGGTCAGCGTTGGTCTCTTCCTGCGCTAAATTGATGTACGTCTCGATGTCTTCGGCCATGGACGCAAGTTTGTCGTCCGCGCCTACCTGATCTTCAGCGCGCTTGCGATCACGCAGCACCGCCTGCGCCGCTTCTTGATTACTCCAGAAATTAGGGTCCGCGACGCGCGCTTCGAGGGATTTCAGGCGCTCGCGATGTTGCGGGGCGTCAAAGATAACTCCGCACAAGCGTGATGCGCTCTTTCAGACCTTCATACTTGTGCTGCAAATCTTCGATAATCATACGCGGGAACGCGAGGAGACCGGGTCAGGAACCACATGAATTGGCGAAGCCAGAAAATCTACCGGTATCGGAATACTATCGCGCGAAACATTTCCTTTCCAAAAAGTTGAGGCCAACAGAATAGCGGAAACCGCCACGCAGAGCCAGGCGAACCAATCTCCAAATCGCGTGTAAATGGAGCGGTCGGTGCGAAAATCGTATGGCAAATCGGCGGTCGCGCGCACATCCGTCGGCAACGGCTCATACATGCGGCCATAAGGATCGACGGACGCCGTATATCCATTATTGGTCACGCGAAGCAGCCACCGGCGATTCTCCACGGCCCGAACACGAGCCATCAATAAATGCTGTCGCGCCGCCGCCGAACGCCCGAACCAGCCGTCATTCGAAATATTCACCAGCAGCGTTGCGCCATCCGCGGCGAAGTGTCTGATCTCCCCGGGATAAATCGCCTCGTAACAAATAAATACTCCCAGCGAAAATCCGCCCGCCAATGGACCTACGCCGTACGTTTGGCCTTTGCGAAATCCGCCTACTTCATCCGACACCCGATTCACCACTTCATGAATCAACGGGAAAGGCTCGTACTCGCCAAAGGGCACCAGGTGAATTTTGTCGTACGAAAAAATCCTTTGCCCTTGCGGATTGAAAAGCAACGCGCTGTTAAACGGAACCAATGTGGCGTGCGCTGTTGACGCCGCTCCACCCACCGGCGCTTTCCACTCGATAACACCTACCAAAAATGGACGACCAAAATTCACCGCGAGCTTGCTGGCAAATTGGGCGAATCTCGGATCTTGATAAGAAAACGGCGCTGGCGCTTCCGGCCAAACCAGCAGGTCCACATCGTGACCGTGAGGCGCAAGACTCAGGCGCGCTGCTTCCAGCATGTCGCTGGTGTGCTCGGCAAACCAGTTCGATCCGTATTCAGGCGCTTCCGGGAAGTTCAGTTGTACCGCCCGCGCCATATGATTTGCTTGCGACTGCGGAACAAGTCGAGGTCCGATCAACATTGCCGCTATCACGAATGCTACTGCCAAGGCGAGTATGCCCAACCTTCGTCTGGCCGTCGCTGACGGTCCGACTTCCGCCCACGCCAGCAAGGCATTGAATGCCGCCACCAAAAACGAAAGCCCATAAATTCCCGTGATGCTCGTCAGTTGAATAAGTCCCGGATTCGCTGCCGCTGGATAACCCAACAAATTCCAGGGAAAACTTATCTCCGGCAAACGCGCGCGAACAAATTCGAAAGTCACCCACACGAAGGGCGCCCCGATGCAAGCCAGTTCAACGCTGTGGGTCGCGAGCCGCTGCACAGTCCATGCGAATGTGCCGATTAGAATTCCCCACACCGAGGCGATCAGCAGTAGCACGCCCCACCCGCCGAGACCAGCCACACCGCCATGCACCGCCAGCACGGTGGCAATCCATGGCACCGAGGTCAGGCAAAACACCAGCCCGTGAAGAAATCCGCAGCCAAACGCCACCCCCGGACGCGCTCCAAAAAGCGAAACCAGCAGGATTCCAATACAGATCCAGGAATAAATGCTGAGGTAAAAACCAGTATAGGAGAAAGAAAGCGCGGCGCCGGAAACCGCCGCGATCACCAACCGCAAACTCGTCGGCATCCGCTCGCCGGGGCGCCGACGCAGACGTACTAACCAATTTCGCCGCGTCATCCGCGCTTCACGATGGCCCGGAAGCCCGCGCCCTCCAAACCCTTCTTGGCGGCTTCCGCGGATTTCTTATCCGAGTAAGGTCCCACCTGCACGCGATAATATTTGTTTCCTTGCGGGGTCAAAACGAACGCGGGGAATTTATTTTTTTGCAAACGCTTGGCGAGGTCCAGCGCATCCGATTCGCGTCGCACCGCCATGACCTGCAATGTGTAGCCGCCAGACTGCGGCGGTTTTGGCGCCTCAAAAACCGCGCCGGCCGGCCTGGCGTTTCCGTTATTTTGCGGCGTCGCTTTTGCCGAAGGAGAAACGGTCGCGGGTGACACCGGCTTAAGATGATCGCCCGATTCTTTCTGTTTATCTGAGCTGTAAAACTCCCAGTCAGAATTAGGATTCGATTCCTCGGGCACCGGCGCGGCAGTCGCTGGAGCGGCGGCTGAATGCTTCACGCCGGAATCGGATTTCTTGACAATCGCATCCTGCACATCGTGCTGCGTACTAGCCGCGCGCACTTGCCCATCGTACTGGCTGCGGCCCATCACATAACCCAGCGTGAAGAAAATCGCCGAGAAAACCAGCATCAGCAGGAATAAGCCAATGACGTGCCGGCTCTCCAGCACCTTTTCTCCCCCACCTCGTCTTTTTCCAGCTGCCATCGATTACCTTTTGTTCCGACTACCTACGCCTATTTGGCGCTTATTTGCCGCTGACTGCCCCATTGCCCAACGCCCTAGTCCACTGATTAATAATATCGATGGGCAAGGGAAACACAATCGTGGTGTTCTTCTCAGTACCTATTTCCGTCAGTGTTTGCAGATAACGCAGCTGAATCGCAGTTGGTTGCGTTTCCAGAACTTTCGCGGCGTCGGCCAATTTTTGCGACGCTTCATACTCGCCTTCAGCATGAATAATTTTTGCCCGCCGCTCGCGTTCCGCTTCCGCTTGCCGCGCAATAGCTCGCTGCATCTGCTCGGGAATATCCACCTGCTTCACTTCCACCTTGGAAACCTTGATGCCCCAGGGCTCCGTGTCCGTATCCAGAATGATCTGCAGCTTGGCGTTCACTTTGTCGCGCTGCGATAAAATTTCATCCAATTCGAATTGCCCCACGATGCTGCGCAGCGTGGTCTGCGCCAGTTGCGAAGTTGCGTACTGATAATTCTGCACCTGCGACATCGCCAGGTTTGCATCCACCACCCGGAAATAACAAACCGCGTTCACTTTCACCGACACGTTATCGCGCGTGATGATGTCCTGCGGCGGCACGTCCAGAGTCTCGAGCCGCATGTTGATGCGGTACAACGTTTCAATCGGCCAGAAAACCAGACGAATCCCCGCCGTTTTCGCTTTCGGAAGCAAGCGCCCCAGCCGCAGCACAACTCCGCGCTCCCACTCCTTGATGATGTACAGCGAATTCCAAACCCAGATCAGCCCGATGCCGATAATCACCGCGAATCCCAGGAAACCTATTTCCATGCTGTCCTCCCCAAACCGGACGACCGCTTAACTGTGGCTCACTGCCGGCGATTGCGCCGGTTCGACATAAAGTTTCAGCCCTTCGATTCGCAACACGCGTACTGGCGCGCCTTCCGGTGCCTCCTGCGACGACACCGCGCCCCACAATTCTCCATGAATTCGAATCATGCCTTCCACACCGGCTCGCAACGAAGACACCGCGATGCCCTGCTCCCCGATCAATTCTTCCATTCCTGTTGCCACTTTCCATTTTCGTGAGCGCAACACCAGCCGCATCAGGAACACCGTGAGCACTGCAAATGGCAGAGTAGCCGCCAACGCAATTCCCAAGCTCACTCCTCCATTCGTCAATGGTGAACGCACCAGGAACATCGCGCCCAGTAGCATCGACAGAATTCCGCCCAGTGCCAGCACACCATGGCTCGTGAATTTAGCTTCGAGAATAAAAAATCCCAGCGCCAGCAAGATTAGAAACAGCCCGGCATAATTTACCGGCAGCAAGTGCATGGCATACAGCGCCAGCACCGCACAAATTCCGCCGAAAACACCCGGCGCCACCACGCCCGGATGCGTAAATTCCGTATAAAGACCAAGCACGCCTATGAGCAGTAAAACAAAAAACGCATCCGGCTCCACGATGCGCGCCAGAAATTTTTGACGTGCCGACAATTCGAATGGCACAAAGGTAGGGTGCGGGATCGCCAGCGTAACTTTGCTTCCGTCAAACCTCGTGATCGTTCGCCCATTCAACTGCCGCAGCAAATCTTCACGCGAGCTGGCGATCAGATCGATCATCTTGTTATCCAGCGCCTCTTTTTCCGTGAATGCTTTGGCTTCCGTTATGGCCGTTTCCGCCAGCGCCGGGTTTCGCCCGCGCCGCTCCGTAAAGCTGCGCAAAAACGCCATCGCGTCATTATTTATTTTCTTGCGAAATGTTTCGTCAATCTGCTGCGCGAATCCGCCAATCATAATCACGGGCGACGCCGCGCCCGCGTGCGTGCCCGGTGCCATTGCCGCGATATCCGCCGAAAGCAAAATATAAAATCCCGCTGAAGCTCCCCGCGCGCCCGTCGGCTCGACATACACCGCCACCGGCACCGGCGACGCCAAAATGTGCTGAATAATATCTTTCATCGAATCGCTGAGCCCGCCCGGGGTGTCCATGGTAATCAGCACCAGCCCGGCATGCCGTTGCGCGGCATTCGCCAGCCCCTCGTCCATGTACGTCGCCAGAATCGGTTCCACTTCCCCATTCAACTTCAGCTCCACCACGTCTGCCGCTTTTGGCGAAGCATGTTCCTCCGCAGCCGCCTTCAAATGCGCACCAAACAACAACAACACCAAGCACACCACGCCCAGAACAGTCGCGAACACTCCGGCCCGTCCGAAATTTTCAGACCTCCGCATAAAAAATCTATTCGTGCGTTTCATTGCGGGCCCCCTTTCGGAGGAACTTGAGCTGACTTTCCGTTTTGCAAATATTCCAGCAGTTGCTTGGCTTCCGTATAATTGGGCGCGAGTTTGAGCGCGTGCTCCACTTCCGTACGCGCCAGCGCAGGCTTTTTCTGCTCCAGGTAAACGCGCGCCAGCGTAGTGCGTACCACTGCCGAATCGCGCGCCTCCAGCGAAGCCAGCAGCTCCTTAACCGCGTCATCCAATCTGCCCTGCCGGCGAGCGATTTCAGCCAGGCCGAGGTGCGCGGCGGCATTCCCTTTGTCGGTAGCCAACGTCACGTGATACTCGCGCTCCGCGGCATCCAGTTGCCCGCCAGAGAGTTGCTGTCTCGCGCGCCGCAAATGAGCCGCGGGAGTGTCGCGCCCGTCCTGCGGTCCGCCCGTTGCCGCGCGCGCTTCCGCCAACTCCATCTCAAACCGCAGCGTCTCCGGATCTATCTCCGTCGTCACCCGTTCGATATGCATCAACGAATCGTTCTTTGCATCCAGATGTGTTGTCGTCACGCCATTAGGACCGAAAGCCTCCAGTGCGGCGTTTCGTTCCTGGTCAGCCTCTTCTTGCTTGCCGGCTTTTTCCAGCGCCGCGATTAGCAAGGCGCGGTCTTCCGGAATATCCGGCTCGCGATGCGATGCTTCGCGAAACTGCGCCGCGGCGCCGTTAAAATCTCCCTGGCGTAAAGCGATTAATCCCAGGTTAAACGGATAGTCATCTTCATCGGGATCCAGTGCCGACGCGCGTTTTAAATCCTCCTGCGCCGCGGGAAATTTATTTTGCCGCGCTTTAGCGATCGCCAGATTATTCAACACTTCCGGAAAATCCACGCCCGGAGCGCTGCTGCCGCGCAGTAAAGTCTGCAACGTCGCAAAGGCTTCTTCCGCCTGGTCCGGCTGATTCATCGACAACCTGCACACACCAACGGAAAACAGCGCCTCTAAATAACGATCATGCGTCTTCGGCACCTTGGCGTACCACGGCAACGCCGATGCACAATCTCGTTTCGTGAAATAAGCTTCTCCGAGAGCGTAATTCGGTTCCACCCACTCGGGTTCCAGGCGCACCGCTTCGCGCAACTCCCGCACCCGCGTTTCGTCATCGTTCGCGATCAGCCCACGAATGTAATGTTCAAACGCATCCAGGCGCACGGTCTTATGCAATTGGCTGAATTCCGTCAGGCTCAACGGGTACGAGTGATCGTTCTCCGACAGCATTCGCCACATCAACCGGGTGTGCAGGTCCATCACCGTTTCCAGCGGCCCGCTTTCGTGCAGCGGCGTCAACAGCGCCGCGGGATTGACCCGCAACAAGCGGCTATCAATCGTCAAATTTTTTCCGTCGTAATTAAAGCTTCCAAACACCACGAAGTCGGCGTCCAGATCTTCGGCCACATGCAACATCGTCGCACGGCTCAGTTTCGCCGTCGTGGGAATGCCGTAGCGCTCCAGTTCCCCCAAGCGCCATGAATGCGAGTACACCTGCTCCCCAGCGGATGATAGTCCCTGGATAGTAAGTTCTTCGAGTCCTTCAGAAAGCCAATCCAGGCGCGATGCAGGTCCTGAATTTTGAAATGGAAAAACCAGATAAATACCGTGCAACGACTCGCCTTTGCTGGCTGTCGCACTAGATGATGAATTTCCGGATGATGTGGCGCCCGCCGCATTTCCCGGAGCGCTCCGCGAAGAAGTATTTGGCGAAGATTGCGTGCTTTGCGGTGAACAATAATTCCAGGTGGGAAACAACAAGCTCGCAGCAACGACAATTAAAATTTCATGAATGTAACTACGCGGCAACATGTTCGAACATTGTATCAGAGGGGAACCACTCTAAATGTTCGCGATGTTCCACACCTGAACACCCGCCAACACCCGAACGCTTTTGCCTCAATACCCTTCCACAATCCCGCGCCTAGCGTTGCGCGCTTTCCACCGGCTTGGGCGTAAGGATTTCCTGAATCTCGGGATTCTTCAGCACGCTCGCAAACGCCGGATCGGTCTTGGCGTTATTCAACTCTTTAAAACCTTCATCCTTGGCCTTGCGCAAATAAACGATGCATCGCTCAATGTTCCCGGATTGCGCGAATGTCTTCGCCAACAGGTAATAAAACCGCCCGCGATCGGACACCGACCGGTCTTGCAAAACTGAGCCATTCCTCGAACCACTATGTTCAAAGAATGTCGGATCAATAGTCAGCGCCTGGTGAAAGGCCGCCAGTGACTCTTCGTATTTCTTATCGCCAAAATAGGCATACGCCAAATTGCTGTACAGCACGGCCATATCTTTACGCACGTTTATGGCTTTTTGGTATGACTTGATGGCCTTCCCATATTTCTTCCGTTGATACCAAATCGTCCCGATATTGTTGAATGCATCGGCGTAACGAGGATCGGCCTTCGTGGCCCGCTCGTAATACTTCAGCGCCAATTGCAGCGCCTCCTGCTGGTGAAGCGCGATGCCCAGCTTATTCAAATACACTGCATTGCGAGGGTTCTCATCCGTCAGCCGCTTGTACGTTTGCGCGGCTTCGCGATAATCCTTGCGCACCATGTACAAGTCGGCGAGTTGCTCCGTCGTGAGCGCCGGACGCACCACGATTGCGGAGGAATCCACCCGCTCTTGCTGCATCGCGGGCACATCCGAAAATAGTCCATTACGATCGAAAGTTTGTCCTGTGGAGGGAATGCTGAAACTTAGAAGGAGAAAACTTGCTGGAACTGCCGCATGAAACTTCATCATGGGGAGTCTCCCTTCTCCGGCGGAGGCTTGGCCTTGTCGGGATCCTTCTTCTTGCCCCCAAAGATACCAAAAATCTTCTGTAAAGCACCCTTTTTCTTTTGCCCTGCCTCCCCTTCGGTACCATTGGTCCCATTGCCAATGGCTGCCCCATTAGCATCCAGCGGAGCCCCCGGCCCAGTCTGGCCAGGTACGATTTGTCCGTCGACACCCGTCTGCGGCGCCTTCGGCCCCCCGCCAAAAATATGAGATAGCCAGGACCCCCCATTTGCAGCCCGGCCGCCATGTAACTCACATAACTGTGTCGGCGCGGAACCCGACACGTAAACCTCCGCCCGCGTTGTAGGGCAGTTCGGTGTGGCCAGCTCGAGCGATTCCGGATCAATCATCACCGCCTGCACCCCAGACGGCATGACGAAATCCGTAACATCGTGATATTCAGGCAAAGCTGTCGCGCGGATCATAAAATCCGCCCACACCGGCGCAACCGCCACCCCGCCTGTAAAGCCCAGGTCGCGGTTATCGTCAAACCCAATCCAGATCACGCAAACCAGATTCGTCGTGAAACCCGCAAACCAGCCATCGCGCGACGTTCCTGTTTTTCCAGCGGCCGGAAGCGTAAACCCCTTCTGCCGCACCGCCGCGCCGGTGCCGCGGTTCAAGACGTCTTTCATTACGCTGGTCGTTAAATACGCGACTCGCGGATCCAGCACCACTCGCGTCTGCGGCTCAATTTCTTCCAGCGTTCTGCCGTCCGCGCCTACAACGCGCTTCAGGAATTCCGGCTCCGCCCGCGTGCCAATGGTGGCAAAGGTGGTGTATCCCGCGGCGACGTCAACCGGCGTCATTTCATAAGCGCCCAGCGCGACGGCAGGCGTCGGCTGAATGTTATTGCCCAAGCCCATCTGCCTGGCAATCTGCACCACACGCCCGTAGCCGATCAGTTCCGCCACTTTTACGGTTGCCACGTTCAGCGAATTCGTCAGCGCATCCCGCACCGTGACGTGCCCCATGAATCGTTCTCCGTAATTATTCGGCGTGTAGTCTTTGCCATCGAAGCTGAATGTCGTCGGCTCGTCGTCCACAGTGGTCGCTGGCGTCACGATCGGTTCAACGTTATCCACCGCATTGTCGAACGCCGCCGCGTACACGAATGGCTTAAACACTGACCCAGGCTGCCGGTGTGCCAGCGCATGGTTCAGCTGACTCTGTCCATAATCTCGCCCGCCTATTACCGCTTTGATCTCGCCAGTCTTGGGGTCCAACGCGACTAGCGCGATCTGCGCCTGCGGGATCGTTTCATTCGGCGCGCCCTTCTTAGCCTTGGCCTTCCGCCATCGCTCGTACTTCTTGGCCAACAACTTATCCATATTCTTCATTCCCGCATCCACAGCCGCTGCCGCCGCGCGTTGCAGCGCAGGATCAAGTGTGGTGTACACCCGGAAATTCTGACTTACCAATTCGTTCTCGGAATATTTCGCCAGTAAATGGTCTTTCACCATGTCCACGAAATAAGGAGCTTCGCTGCCCGCCACCGAAGTGCGCACCAGCTTGATCGGCTCGCGCTTGGCTTCCTGAACGTCCGCTTCGGTGATGTATTTATTCTCAAGCATCTGCGTCAACACTCGGTCGCGGGCCTGAGGGCCGCGTTCCGGATGCCGGTCCGCCGCCGAGTAATAATTCGGCGCGCGAATGATTCCAGCCAGGTAGGCTGACTCCGCCAGCGTAAGTTGCCGCATGTCCTTGCCAAAGTACGCCACGCTCGCTTCAGAAAATCCGCGGATGCCAAAGCTCCCGCGATTGCCCAGATACACTTCATTGGCATACAGCTCAAAAATTTGTTGTTTGGAAAAACGCTGTTCTAGTTCGATGGCCACCATGGCTTCGGCGACTTTCCGCCGCCAAGTGCGCTCATTGGAGAAAAAGAACGTGCGCGCCACCTGCATGGTAATGGTGCTGGCACCCTGGTAATGATTGCTGCTGTGACGCAGGTCCGCCCACGCCGCACCGAAAATGCGCACAAAATCGAAACCGCCATGCTCCAGGTATCGCTTGTCCTCCGCGGACATGATGGCGTGTACCAGCGTCGGAGGCAGGTCCTGGTAAAGTACCGGCCGGCGTTTCTCTCGCGCGCTGTCAAACAGGTTGGTGATCAGCTCTGGCTCGATTTCGGCGCTGCCGAAATCCGTCCCACCACTAAGCGGACGAATGCTTTTAATAGTCTTGCCGGCAAACTGCACGCTCAAACCGTTGGTAGCTGCAAAATAGGAAAGCTTTGAGGGGCGAATTTCCACTGTGTTTCCCTGCACCACAAATTGCCCCAGCGAATTGTCGTCCCGCACCGGCCGGTAGCCGACCTTGGTGAGATAGGTGGTCATCTCCCCTTCGGACCATACTTCTCCGACAGAGATCTGCTGCGGCGCGGAAAAAAGTTGTGTGGTGTTTTGTAGGACCCGCCCGGAAAGGCGCGCATCAATCATGCGCGAATACTTAATGTAGTAGTAGGTGTAAACGCCCGCAGTGGTCAAAATTACGGCAAAAACAATGCCCAGAAGCGTCAGCCCAACAATAGAAGTGAAAAATCCCTTTTGCAGACGAATGCGCAAACGTTGGCTCCAACCCTTAAAATCCATTGTCTCGCATGCGCCTCTGCTTACAAAGACGGACTTGGGGGCTCAAATGTTGCCCGCGGCGTCCGGGGAGATGGCTTCTGTAAAATCTTCCAACAATAGCGGTCACAACTTCTAATAAAGCGACCGGTTTTCGCTTGAAGGCGTGAAATGCAAGTCCAGGTGGTAGCCAAGCAGATCGATGGGAACCGTGTAATCCACCGAAATCTTCACGATTTGATTACTTGCTTCCACCTTAATCGCTTCTTTTTTGACCGGAATTTCCAGGTCTTGCACAACTTTGAAGACATTGTCCCGAATCTGTTCGTCGCTGTTGTGGTTCACGACGCCGAAACGCGCCTGCTCCTGGATTTTGTCCGCTAACTGATATTCCGCCGCGTATGGCGGCACGATCTTCACCACTGCGTACACCGCAAAGGCGATGATTGCGGTAACGATGATGGCCTTTATCTTGCCTGCTCCACGCTGATGCGAGCGTATCCCCGGACGCGCCGTGTCTAGCACACGCCAATTCGCGCGTTCTTGCCCGTGGATATACGCCTCTCTCATCTTCATACTTCGAAGCTAGCATCGGCTCACACCGGTGTCTAGAACGGCTGAAACGCCTGTTTCCGGAATTGAACGTGTAAGGCAGTATGAGGTGACTCTGGATCTTAGGTCGCTGAATATCGATGGCAAGACTCTTCGCCGCATCCCAAACCAATAAAACGGGCGCCCCAGGGCTCGCTTTGCAGCCTCAGGTTTCTTTAATTTTCCCTGCCTGTAATTTCGCTGTCCTTACCTGGCCAACTGCTCAATAAGCCCGGGCGAAAATGGCGCGCTCGGCCGCCGGTTTGCCGCAGTAAACGCACTTGTCCCCGTGCGCGCTCTTTTCATTGTCCTGGTCAAGTGGAATGCAACGCATGGTAGCTCGGGTCTCTTCCTTGATCTTGGCTTCGCAATCCGCGCTCCCGCACCAATGCGAAAAAGCGAACCCCGTTTCGACCGCGCGTTTCAATTCCTCGTAGTTCGTGGCGTCCTGCGTATGCGACTTGCGAAACGTCAGCGCTTTGTCATGAATAGCCTGCTGAATCTCCACCAGCAAAGCTTCCACCGTCCTCGGCAGGTCCGCCAAAGACGCGCTTACTTTTCCTTCCCTGCCCGGCCGGTCGCGTCGCGCCAGCACCGCCGACTGCTTGGCCACATCCTTAGGCCCCAACTCCACGCGCAATGGAACACCGCGCATCTCCCAGTCGTTGAATTTCCATCCCGGGCTGGGCCCTTGGCGTTCATCCAGCGTCACGCGAATACTGGCCTTCACTAATTCTTCTTTGAGCTTCCGGGCCACGCCCTGGACGCTCGTTCTTTCTTCGTCGGTCTTATAAATGGGCACAATCACGACCTGATAAGGCGCCAGCTTGGGCGGCAGCACCAGCCCCTGATCATCCCCGTGCACCATGATAATCGCGCCGATAAACCGCGTCGATAATCCCCACGAAGTGGTCCAACAAAATTGCTGTTGCCCATGCTGGTCCAGGTACTTCACATCAAAAGCCTGGGCAAAATTCTCTCCGAGGAAATGGGAAGTCCCCGCTTGCAGCGCTTTTCCATCGCCCATCATGGCTTCGATGGAGAACGTATGATCGGCGCCCGCAAATTTCTCCGCGTCGGACTTCTTCCCCGGTATCACCGGAATCGCCGCATCGTTCACCGCAAAATCCGTATAGATGTCCAGCATCTGCCGCGTTTCCGCTTCCGCTTCTTCGCGTGTAGCGTGCGCCGTATGCCCTTCCTGCCAGTAAAATTCCAGCGTGCGTAGAAACAATTTGGTCCGCAGCTCCCAGCGCACCACGCTGTTCCATTGATTCATCAACACCGGCAAGTCCCGGTAGGACTGAATCCACTTCGACCACATGTGTCCGATGATCGTTTCGGAAGTCGGCCGAATCACCAGCGGCTCGGCCAGTTCTTCCCCCCCGCCAATGGTCACCACCGCCAGTTCCGGCGAGAACCCTTCAACGTGATGCTTTTCCTTATCAATAAAACTCCGCGGAATCAGCATCGGGAAAGCCACATTCTGATGCCCGGCGGCCTTGAAGCGCCTGTCCAGCGCCTGCGTGATGTTTTCCCATAAGGCCCAGCCATAGGGCCGCACCACCATGCATCCGCGCACCGGCGCGTAGTCGGCAAGCTGCGCTTTCAATACCAGTTGGTTGTACCACTCCGAAAAATCTTCTGCGCGGGTAGGAAGCTTTTCTTCAGCCATGCGGCGGTTGACCTGCTCTCCTGCTTTTCTTAGGGTGTTTAGCGGCTAACTTTTTCAGAAAGAATGAATGTTTAGTGACTACGAAGCGTAGCGAACGCATGATGCACTGTCAACGCGCCGTCACCGCGTACCCGGATCAAACACCGGGCCGCCATGACTCAATAGACGCCAGTTCAGTCGATGTGGGACTGTTCGGTCTAAGGAACGCTCCGACGATGAGCTTTCGTCTCCCGACGGAGCGAAAGTTTACTTCTTTGGATCCACCGGCTTATTCACCAGAAAGTTCTCGACGGTTCGGCCTTGCGAATCCCGAACCATTCCCGAGTTCTGCCCATCTGAACGCGCAAGAATGTCGGCCCGGCATCCAATCCGCGTCGCTTCTTTGTCTGTCAAATCAACGACCAGCGCTTTGTCAGCTCTTTCGGAAAGTACTCTCAATTCGGCCGGAAAATCACTAACCATTTATTTTTTCTGAAAAAGTTAATCGCTGGAGGGTGTAACGACAAGGTTATGTCTAAAGAAAAATACGCCTGTAAAATTCGTCGTGCTTCGCTTGGAGATAGAAGCTTAAACTCCGCCGGATCGATTACTGCGTTAATGAGGCATTTGGCAGGCGATTCTAGCGCTGGGTGAAAAAGCAGCTGGATGCGCAGCGAACCTTGCCAGCAAGTTCTGCCGGCATTATCATCGCCTGGCCTGATCTAGTAGCAGCTAAACGCGAGGGGCCAACAGATGAAACGACTCACCTTTACACTTCTCTGCTCAATTTTTGCGCTGACTTTCTTTTCCTCAAACTCCAGCGCCCAGGATTGGGCCCAGGCAAAACTCAAACAATCCCCTCGTCATCGCGAATGGGCCACCGTTAAACATGACTCGCGCGCGGTCCAGACTTTCATCGTGTACCCGGAATCAAAAGACAAAAGGCCCGTGGTCCTGATCATCCACGAAATTTTTGGCCTCACCGACTGGGCCCAGGAACTTGCTGACGAAGTGGCCGAGGCCGGTTACATCGCCGTGGCTCCCGATCTGCTCTCCGGCATGGCGCCCAACGGGGGACGCACTTCGGATTTTCCGGGTGATAAAGCCATCGAAGCTATTAACCATCTAAATCCCGATCAAATCACCGCCGATCTCAACGCCGCAGCCGACTACGCGCTTAAATTGCCCTCCACAAACGGCAAACTTTTCGTGGCCGGTTTCTGTTGGGGAGGCGGCCAGACCTTCCGTTTCGCAACCAATCGCGCGGATCTTGCCGCCGCATTTGTTTTTTATGGTCCGCCGCCGGACAAAGATGCCATGGCACGAATCAAGGCTCCGGTCTACGGTTTCTACGCCGGTAACGACCAGCGCATCGGCGCCACCCTTCCCGACGCCATCGCTAACATGAAAGCTGCAGGCAAAGCTTTTGAGCCTGTCACCTATGACGGCGCAGGCCATGGATTCATGCGCGCCGGAGAAGCCCCCGACGCCAAAGAAGCCGATCGCAAAGCTCGCGCCGACGCCTGGAAACGCTGGAAGAGTCTCATGGAGCGTTTGAGCTAGCGCCTTAAGTAATAAAAAACACTGGCCTCAGTCACTTTAAACGGACGGCTGGCTCAAGCCCGACCCGGATGCCGCTTGTATGGCTTGAAATCCTCAACTCATGATTGCAACAATAATCGGCAGCACCGGCCTTACCGGGTCTTTTCTGGTTCGGCAGCTGCTCGCCGATTCGGCGATAACCAAAGTGATGTCCGTCTCGCGAAGGCCTTTGAACATCTCAAACTCGAAACTAACAGAGGTGCTGATCTCCGATTTCGCGGACTTACCAACGATTCAATCGAAGATTCCCGGCGAACTCTATTTCTGTTGCCTTGGCACAACCATAAAAGCCGCCGGCAGCAAAGAGAACTTCGAAAAAGTCGATCACGCCGCCATTGTCGATTTTGCGAGAGCCGCCAAGGTCCACGACGCAAAATCATTTACGCTGGTTTCTGCAATGGGCGCGAACGCTAACTCTATGCTCTTTTATAATTGCGTCAAAGGGCGCACCGAAGACGATGTAAAGGCCCTTGAACTTCGCTCGCTGATTATCTTCAGACCTGCTCTGTTGGTTGGGCCGCGCACCAAATTCCGTTTGGGGGAGAGGCTCGTTACCAAGACGATAGCTCCGCTTTCGCGCTTGTTTCCCACGCGAATCCAGATGAGCCTCATCACCAAAGCCGAAACTCTGGCAATGCGGATGTTGGCTGCCGGAAAAGCCGCGCCTCCGGGAATTCACATCATCGTGGCAAAGGAAATCTAGCCGCCGCGCAAGCTACAACAGGAATCCCTGCGTATGGCAGGTTTGTACGATGCCCAGCCGGTTGTCGGCGCCAACCTTATGCTTCATTCGGTATAAATGATTCTTCACCGTTTGCTCCGACAGGCAAAAGCGACTCGCAATTTCCTTGTTCGTGAGCCCTTCGGCAATCAACGGAATCAGTTGCTGCTCGCGACGCGTTAGACCCAATTGCTGCCGCACCGCTCGCGAAGGCAAACTCGTAGCCACGCGCGGTTGCCCGAGTTCACTTGCACGCGAATCTTCCTCAGGCTTTGCGACATGTCGCATGACTTCGGAGTATCCGTTGTGATGTAATTCCCGGTTCCTTTACTGCTGTTTTTCAACGCTGCTGGCGCTGCGTCCCCTGCATGTAAACTTCGTCTCGCACTCGAATTCGTCATTACCGAGGCCTCCGAGTTCATGGAACTCTCCTGCGCGGCCGTCGCACAAATTGCGAGCTCCGCCAGGCTGGACGCCGTAAGAGGCTCTGCAATTCCCCAAGCGCGCCAATAAAAGCTTAAAAGGTAATTTTCGCCGGTCGGTGTCTGGCAAGGACTAGGGTTAGCATTTTCAAATTCAGAATAGCCGCCCACAATAAAGTCCCACTGCGGTACCAGTCCCAATTCGGGACCACATCGTTTTTCCTCTGTCTTCCTACAGAAACATCCCGATTCGTTTCTAGTACCTGAGTACTACGATAATTCTCCGGTGGGCTTACTGTCAGCGGGGTACGGCTCCGCTATGGTTTTACTTGTTCCGTTGCAGCACACTTTCTAAGGATTCAGCTTTTTAGCGGGGGAGAGGTGATTTGCCATGGCAACCAGGCACGAACTCCTGAAGCAGAACCTCAATCAGACATCGATCGCCGGCGGCCCACCCACGCGGTCCCCGATTTCCGAGCGTCGCAGCAGCCGCCGCTGCAAGATTACCCAGGTGATGCGCATCCGCCCGTCCGACCCTGATCAGAAATACTTCGACGATCTGCGCGGCAGCGTGAGCGTCTCCCGCAGCGGGATCTATTTCCACACCACGGAACTGGGTTACGAAGTGGGTCAGCGTCTCTTTATCACCATACCGTATCCCAGCGATCCTTCTACACTTGGCCGCGAATATCTTGCCGAAGTCGTTCGTAAAGACGCCTTGCCGGATGGCATGATCGGGATCGGGTTCAAAACTCTAATGGAAATCACCGAATAGCCGGCTACTCCTTCAACGCGCCAAGCCGACAGAACTCGATTCAAAAAAAACAGGGCATCCGTAATGGTGGATGCCCTGTTCTTTCTGCTCGCTTTGCGAAAATCCCCAGCCGCGTATTTAGGCCGTGACTGGTTTCCCTATACTGATCTTTCCCCTACCAAACATAGTCAGCGTGCGGTGTCGAACTTTCCCCAGTTGCCGGTTGATGGGGTGGGTGCGGCTTAGAAACCCCACTACTGGGGTCCGCCGTGGCACCAGTTTGTTCATCGCGATATTAAGCCGTACATCGCGACGCGCGAATTTCAATCCTGCCTGCAAAGCTTCCACCGCTTCGTCGCGGCGGCCCGCGGTTTTATACACGTCTGCGAGATTCAGATACAGTTGCGCCTGATTGCGCTTCATTTTTACCGCGGAATCGCACAACCTTTCCGCTTCTCCCCATTTTCTTTCAGAGCGCGCCAGGACCACCCCAAGATACGACATGTAGTATGGATTGTTGCGGTCCAGGTCCACCGCGCGGCGCATATGCGGGAGAGCTCTTTCCGCATGATTGTCGCGCAACAGAGTCAGACCGGTCTTGAATTCCCGGAAGGCTTCCGTTTCCGTCATAGAGTCCCCTCGTTAGCGAGATTCACTGCGAAATTCCGGGAATTCTGTGCGCGCACGCCACCGCAAACCCACCCCACAGCAGGTTTCCCACTTATTGCGACAGGCAAAAGTTGAACGGTCTTGACATGAAGAACCAGCCGGGCAAGGACAAAAAGACCGAACAGCGTGACGTTAAGGATTCCCATGCGAGTGGAGAGATTACTCGCCCAATGTTTTGGAAGATACTGGACCAACGGCCAGTCTTGGGACAGCCGGACTGATTTACTAAGGCCTTGACCTCCGCAAACTTTCAGCATTCGCGATTTGCGCGCGCCGCGTGCTTTTTTGCAGGTATCAAGCGCTTACTTGCACGCGACTGGCGGCACGAACATTCATGCGCGCAGCATAAATCGGAAAACGTCCCGCCAACTCCGCTACCTGTTTGCGCACACGCTGCTCAACAGTACTATCGCCCATATGCTCCAGAACATCGGCGACCCAATCACCTACTTCTTGCATCTCCGGTTCGCGCAAGCCTCGTGTAGTTACCGACGGGCTGCCCAAGCGTATTCCTCCACCTTTCATCGGCGGCAATGGATCAAACGGAATGGAGTTTTTATTGACGGTAATTCCGGCACGATCCAGGGCTTTTTCCGCGTCCGTTCCGGTAATCCCGCGCGAATGCACTTCCACGAGAAATAAATGATTGTCCGTGCCCCCGGTAACAATGCGAAACCCGCGCTTGGCGATGGCCGCCGCCATGGCCTTGGCGTTTAGCGCCACCTGCTTCTGATATTCCTTAAACGATGGCTCCATGGCTTCCTTCAAACACACCGCTTTGGCCGAAATGATATGCACCAGCGGCCCGCCCTGCGTCCCCGGAAACGTCAATTTATCCAATTCTTTTGCGAACGCTGTCTTGCACAACACCAATCCCCCACGCGGCCCTCGCAACGTCTTGTGCGTCGTGGTGGATACAAAATCCGCGTGCGGCACCGGGCTCGGATGAATTCCCGCCGCCACCAGGCCCGCGATGTGCGCCATGTCGACGAAAAACAACGCGCCCGCAGCTTTGGCAACTTTGCCGATGCGCTCAAAATCGATGATTCGCGAATACGCGCTGGCGCCCGCCACAATCATTTTGGGCTTATGCTCCTGCGCTAATTTCTCAAGTTCCTGGTAATCGATGCGCTCGTCTTCTTTCTTCACTCCGTAGGGCACAAATTTGTACATCCGCCCGGAAAAATTCAGCGGATGCCCATGCGTTAAATGCCCGCCATGCGCCAGATTCATTCCCAACACCGTGTCGCCGGGTTGCAGCGCGGACATATACACCGCCACGTTGGCCGACGTTCCTGAATGCGCCTGCACATTGGCATGTTCCGCCCCGAATAATTCCTTCGCGCGGTCAATTGCCAGCTGTTCTACTTTGTCCGCATATTCGCAGCCGCCGTAATAGCGTTTACCCGGATAGCCCTCCGCGTATTTGTTGGTGAAAATCGAACCCATCGCCTCCAGCACCGCTTCGGAGACCAGATTTTCAGAGGGGATCAGTTCCAGCCCGGTGGCCTGTCTGCGCGCTTCATCGCGCAACAACTCAGCAATTTGCGGATCGACGACGTCTAGCGGTCGATTCATGCGCTCATTTTCATTGGTGGTCGGACTCATCGTCACTCCTGCACGCCGAAGGATAGCAGCCAAAATTCTATCGGACCGCGTCGCACCGCGCAAACCAGGTCTATTCTGTCCGCGCTCCTGTTTTTCGACTACAACAACGTTCCGTGCAGGATCAGCAGGGCCACAGAAAAATAAATGCACAGCCCAGTCACATCCACCAGCGTGGCTACAAAAGGAGCCGAACTTGCCGCCGGGTCAAACCCCAATCCGCGCAAAATGAACGGCAACATGCTGCCCGCCAGCGTTCCGAACATCACCACCCCAATCAAGCTGGCCCACACCGTAAACGCCAGAAGCAAGTAGTGCTCGCCGTAATTCGTAAGATGCAGATGTTGCCACAGCACAATGCGAAAAAATCCAATGACACCCAGCATGAACCCCAGCGCGAGTCCTGAAATCAATTCCCTGCGGAACACTCGGAACCAGTCGCGCAACCTTAATTCCCGCAATGCCAGTGCGCGAATAATCAGCGACGCCGCCTGCGAGCCGGAGTTCCCGCCGCTGCTGATCACCAGTGGCACAAACAACGCCAGCACCACCGCTTTGGCAATTTCTCCCTCAAAGAACGACATTGCCGTGGCTGTCAGCATTTCTCCCAAGAACAGCGCCGAAAGCCAGCCGCCGCGCTTGCGAATCATTTCCCACAAGCCAACCTGCGTGTACGGCGCATCCAGCGCTTCAGAGCCGCCGAGCTTTTGAATGTCCTCGGTGGCTTCCGACTGCGCGACGTCCAGCATGTCGTCGACGGTGACAATCCCCAACATGTTTCCCTGCGCATCGGTTACTGGCAGCGCCACGCGGTCATATTTCTCGAACAGCGCTAGCGCCATCTCACGGTCGTCCATGGCGTGCAAGGAAACCAGCGCGGGATCAGCAATTTCAGTAACCTTCGTCTGCGGGTCAGCCATCACCAGCGAACCTAGTCGCAGGTCTTCGAGCAATTTCCCGTTGGCATCCAGGATATAAACGACGTTCAGCGTTTCACTTTTGTGCCCGACCTTACGAATGTGCTCGATCGCCTCGGCGGCAGTCATGTCCGGGGAGATCGTCACATAGTGCGGGGTCATGTAGCGACCCACACTCTCCGGCGGATAACCGAGTAACTCGCGCGATTCCCTCAACTCTTCCGGCGAAAGCTCTTCAATGAGTTTCCGGGTAACTTCCGCGGGCATTTCTCCAAAAAATCGCGTGCGGTCGTCGGGACGCATCTGGTTGAGCATGCGTTTCACTTCGTCGGCGGTCAGCGAATGAATCAATTCCCTTTGCTCGCCGGGTGCGAGATACCCGAAAACTTCCGCGGCACGCTCGCGTGCCACCAAGCGAAACACAATGGCGCGTTCTTTGGGCGGCAACGCCGTTAACATTTCCGCGATATCGGAAACATGCGTGCGTTCCAGCTTTCCGCGCAATTCTTCCCAGCGCTGTCGTGCGACCAGTTCCGTCCACTCCGAGGGTGAAACCATTGCAAGCATCGGCACTCTCATTCTTCCGGCGAAGTTAAATCAGTCCGGCTATTATGCAGCGTTCTCGATGGGCCGAAACTACATTTCCCCGAGATGACTTATTCTCACCGTTTGTGCGATTCTTCTTCCCCATAGAGGTATCCAGGACAAGATGGCGCAGAAAAAATTCAGAGACTTGACGGAAAAGGAAATTCTGGCCCTGGCCATCGCTTCCGAAGAAGAAGACGGCCGCATTTACGGGGAGTTTGCCGAGGGTTTGCGTGATTCCTATCCCGCAACCGCGCAAATGTTTGACGAAATGCGCGAAGAAGAAGTGGTCCACCGCGACCGCTTGATGGCCATGTTTCGCGAACGATTTGGCGACCGCATCCCCTTGATTCGCCGCGAAAACGTGAAGGGATTTTTGACACGTAAGCCCACTTGGCTGACTCGCCCCCTCGGCGTGAACGTAGCCAGACGCCAGGCCCGGGTAATGGAAATGGAAGCGGCGCGATTTTATGACAGAGCTGTAGCACGCATTACCGATGTTTCCATTCGCGAACTCTTGAACAAGCTCGCCGATGAAGAGAGAAAGCACTCCGCCACCGCCGGCGACCTGGAAGAAAAACATCTAACCAAAGACGCCCGCGCGCAAGAAGACGAATCGCACCGCAAACTGTTCTTGTTGCAGGTCGTGCAGCCCGGACTCGCCGGACTGATGGACGGCTCGGTTTCCACACTCGCGCCATTATTTGCTGCGGCATTCGCTTCACATAAGAGCTGGGAAGCCTTTCTCGTAGGGCTCGCGGCCTCCATCGGCGCCGGAATCTCTATGGGTTTCGCGGAATCGCTGTCAGATGACGGATCGCTGACCGGCCGCGGCTCTCCATGGATTCGTGGCGGAGCTACCGGCTTGATGACCACCGCCGGAGGACTGGGGCACACCCTTCCCTTCTTAATTTCCAACTTTCACATCGCCATGGCCGTCGCGACTGTTGTCGTGGCCGTTGAACTCATTACCATCGCTTACATTCGCCATCGCTATATGGATACGCCGTTTTTGCAGGCGGCTTTTCAGGTTATCGTCGGCGGCGTTCTGGTTTTTCTCACCGGCTATTTAATCGGCAGTTCCTAACGGCGAGCAAGACCATCGCTTAAAATTCGCGGACTACTTGCCTGATTGTTAGGGGGAAGTCCCTACACCGTGGGAATCAGTATCTCGGTGACTAATTTATCTTCTGGCGTGGTTCTCGGGTCGGTGGTGTAATTTTCGATGCAGTAGTCGTCGCGCAGTTGAATTTTCTTCTCCGCAACTATCTCAAATACGCGGCCGGATGCTTGCGGCAGATCCGAGTACGGCCCGGTCAAAACAAATTTCATGTACTTCCCG
>DATBBY010000064.1:0-74715 GCA_036270765.1 Candidatus Acidiferrum sp. | reverse complement strand
GATGGCGAGATGGGAGGATGAAAGTCATGAATCTGATTGGCAGGGACAGCCTGTCCCTGAAATAGCGCAAGTCAAACATGTGTGAAGGCCCCTTGTTGCGTTGCCCGTCCGGCCCAATACTCCCCTGCTTGAGGCCATAATCGGTCGTAGCACTGCCAAAAGCGATTCTATTACCTTTGTTATCCGTGCCCATCCCAGTGAATGTGCTGCAGCGGGCCACCCGTCCCTTGAAATGATAAATGTGTGACGGTTCGAGGTTCAGGCCCGCGGGCTGGTTGTGACTGCCATTTTTATCAAGCCAGGGAATTGGATATGGGTCGGTTCCACCATTCGCCGTAGATTGAGCGCCGAGAGCATGAATCGCGCCAGGAATTGCGAGTGGCAAGAGCAGCGCTCCGCTCGCTTTGAGAATCTCTCTACGACTACATAACGCACACGACGCTATAATAGGATGTCATCATGACCTCCGCTGGAAGGCTATGCGGGTGCCACGATAGCGCACTGCAAACAACGGCTACAACTTATTTGTGGGCCGGGACGTCAAAAGGGCCGGGCATCACCGGGTACGGAAAAGCCCAGCCCTTTCTTGATGCATGCTGATTTTGCCCCGGCCGAAACTTGAGATGTGCTCTGAAGTTCTAGCCGCGTTTTTATTTGCGACTTAGAGGCCCCTGCGAGCTTCGTCGGCTTCTTCAGCCAAGCGCATGAGCACAGAGACAATTCCGGTATTTTTGCCGGTCGCGGGGTCAAGGAACAGTCCGTCCTGAACAAAGCTAACGACTGACGCTACGGCTCCTCCCTGGGCGGTGGACGTTGGACGGATGATCGAGACGGGCCCCAACTTGGGATCCAGGAACACCGTCGGTTCAGGCATGATTAAGTTGGTCTGGAACGAATCGGCGGCACCTGTTGCTCCGGTATTCGGATCAATCCCCTTATTGAGATCGGGGAAGGTCAGATTACCGTCGGTGATCAGGGCGGCGTTTCCGGCTTTGTCGTGCCAGGTCTGGAAGTGCATGATTTCGCTGCCGCCTATGCTCAGCAGTACACGCAGAACTTCCACGTCCGTCACCTTTTGGGCCAGCGCGGGATACAAGCTGGTGCCGCCTTGCTCAATGAAAGCAAAGTGGAAGCCCGCGGTATTGGCAATGGCCTGAAGGTGGTTGGAAATGTTACCCCCGCTGTCCACACCGAGATCGGCGTCGCTTACGGGAATAGCCGGATGTTGTCCCTTGGCGAGATCTGGGACCGCGTTCTCGAAGGTTCCACCAAGGTCCGGGTTCTTGGCGTCGCTGCGGTAACGAGTCCACCATGAGGTGTCGATGGTTAATTGCTTAAGATTCGTAAGGCGGCCGTTCTGTGGGACGCCGGTTACTCCGCTCGGAGGAATAATCGCAAAACTGCTTAGATCGATCGGTTTTGCGCCCTTGGACTGCAGGTAATTGTTCAGGAATCTGTGGTGGCTAATTTCGTCGTCGGTGTTGTCAACAATATATTGAGGCATATCGCCGTCTAACACTAGAAGGCCGGTGATGTAGTCGGGAGCGAGCCCGGTTTTGAATGGGATATCGATGGGGGACAGACCTTGATTAGTGGCTCCGCCAAGTTCGGCGTACTGTATCCACAGATCGGCTTCGACCTGTTCTAGGGCGCTTAGAAACGTGAGAATGGCAATATCACCCTTGGTGACACGACTTTTGCTCTCATCGGCGAATGCGCTGGTGGCATTGCCAACGAGGCCGGCTCCAATGGCGACGGCGCCACCTGCCAACGCGCCAGTCTTGAGGAGCGACCTCCGGTTCACTGAACGGTTCATAAGACTCTTTTCTCTCTCCATTTCATTCCTTTCTTTCTGTTGTTTGAAATTTGTACTGCGGAGCGCTACGGTAATTGGATCTGAATCGAGAAGTGCCACGGGGTGGTCACGCGATTGTCCAATTTGTGTAATGTTTCTGGTACTCGGTTGCGCAGAGAGTTTTGCTTTTCAAGCGATAGGCGCGGCGAATTTTAGAGTTTTGGCATCCAATAAACGCAGATGATTGACCTGCTGGCCACTTTGATTATCAAGATTCGTATACAGATATGCAGTGTTCACTGAGCTGGCAGTAGCGCTTCCTGCTGCTCTGTAATCCGGGGATATAAATTTCGTAGCAATCGTCCACGAGCAATCACCGTCGCCAAAGAGGATCACCATGCAAAAAAAACGGCGCTTCCAACTTCATTTCGAGTTCATTGCAATCGCAGCACTTTTTGCCTTTTTGCCGCTCGAGGCCAGATGTCAAGACGCCGCCACTGCTCCGACTCCAGCGTCAACGGAGATAGCCGCGGACATAAAGGCGTTGGTGGCGTCGGTGAACCGCCTGCAATCACAGGTTGAAACCTTGAATTCGCAAATGACTGAGTTGCGGAATGCGCAGCAGGAAGCGCTGCGAGGGGCCGAACAGCTGCGGACCGAGTTGAGTAAAACGAGGGAGCAGTTGGCGGCCAAAACCAGTGGCAACTCGGCGCCTTACGAAGCGCGGCCGGCACCGTCGCAGGTGTCGTCTACATCCGTTCCGTACTCGTCATCGTTGTCCTCAGCTTCGGCAGGTTCACCGGGGCAAGCACAGTCGCCTGGTGATTCTTCACATGGAGATTTGCAACAGAGAGTCTCCAAGCTGGAAGACGACCAGGAATTGATGAACGACAAGATTGTTGAGCAAAGCCAGACCAAAGTGGAAAGCGGTTCAAAATATCGCGTGCGGCTGTCTGGCCTCGTACTTCTCAATACCGCGGTCACCCGCGGCTCGGTAGATAACCTCGACATTCCTCAAATTGCCGTGCCACCCGAGGCCCCCGGAGTAGCGGGATCTTTTTCGGGCTCACTTCGTCAATCGCAAATTGGAGTTGAAACTTTCGGGCCGGATATTGCCGGCGCACGCACCAGCGCGAACGTGAAATTCGATTTTGCCGGGGGCTTCCCGAACGTACCAAATGGCGCGGCATTCGGAATCGTTCGTTTGCGCACCGGTACAGTTCGCCTGGATTGGGCGAATACTTCTATAGTCGCGGGACAGGATGGTATTTTCTTCGCGCCGCTTACTCCCACGACTCTGTCTTCCCTGGCAATTCCCGCGCTGTCTTATACCGGTAACCTGTGGAGCTGGACTCCGCAGGTGCGCATCGAGCATCGGTTCGCGCTCTCCGAAAATTCCGGAATTCGAATTCAGGTGGGCATTCTGGATTCGTTAACCGGCGATATTCCGCCGTTTCAGAGTTATCGGAGCCCAACCGTGGGTGAAGAATCGGGGCAGCCGGCCTACGCAACGCACATCGGCTACAGCCAGCGTATTTTTGGAAGGGATCTGAATGTTGGAATCGGCGGCTATTATGGACGCCAGAATTGGGGATTTGGCCGAGCTGTCGATGGGTGGGCCGGCGTCACCGACGTAAGCGTACCCCTCGCAGAGTTCCTTGAATTCAGTACGGAGTTTTATCGCGGACGCGCGGTCGGCGGATTAGGCGGCGGAGTCGGACAAAGTATTCTGCTATCTGGGTCCATCTACAATCCAAACACTTCGATTTATGGCCTGGATTCAACCGGCGGCTGGGTGCAATTGAAATTCAAACCAAAACCCAATTTCGAAGTAAATTTCGCCTATGGCGAAGACGTACCGTTTGCCAGCGAACTGAAACGGTTCCCGGCCAGTGCGCTTTACTACGGTTACTCGATTTCCAGAAACCAGAGTCCTTTTGTTAATTTTATTTATCGGATGCGGTCAGATGCGCTCGCCTCGGTCGAATACAAACGTCTGCAGACCAATCCATTGAATGGCAACGCGTTCATTGCTAATCAGGTGATAATGAGCTTAGGGTATGCGTTTTGATGTGGGCCGCAAGATGAGCAAGTTCTTCAAGAGGCTCGGGAGTTTGATCCTGCTGGCAGGGTATTTGGGCGGGTCGCGAATTGTCGCGCAACAAAAAATCGTTTCCGCGAAGGTTACGGTTACACGGTCCGACTCGAAAGATGCCGCGAAAGACGGCTCGAAAACCTCTGGAAGCAAAGCGCCGGATATCTCCAACGTGGCGATCTGGCTGGTGCCTCTTGATCCGATGGGCGCGGCTGTCCCGGTCTCCGGCAGGTTGCCAAATCCACCGCGACTGGTGCAACGGAACAAGACTTTCGAGCCCCATGTGTTGATTGTTCGGCTCGGGACCATGGTTGAATTCCCTAACCAGGATCCCTTCTTTCACAATATTTTTTCGCTTTACGATGGACGGCGTTTTGATCTGGGCTTGTATGAGTCAGGGACCAAGCGCAGCGTCAAATTCGATCGACCGGGCGTGAGCTTCCTGTTCTGCAACATCCATGCGGAAATGAGCGCGGTGGTGTTATCGGTGGATACCCCGTATTTTGCGCTTTCGGACCACAACGGAAATGTGAGCATACGCAACGTTCCAGACGGGCGATATGAAATGCACGTGTGGTACGAACGGAGCCCGCCGGAGCAATTACAAGAGTTGACACGAGTGGTAACGGTTTCGGACTCATCGCGCAGTCTGGGATTGTTACACCTTACGGAGATCCCCAATTTCACGCTGGCGCACAAGAACAAATACGGACTGGACTACGTTCCGCCTCCTAATCCTGACTACGACCACCCCTGATTCAAAGCAGTAAGTTCGAGCAGGCCAAGCGCCGCCGAGCATTGTAAGTTCTTCTAAAAACGCGATTTTACAATTTGTTGACAATCTCCCAACACAGCCCTGACAAGGCGTCAGACGGAGTATTTTATCTTTCCCGTTGCGGCAGCTGTGACGTCCGCGGAATAAATTTACCTGCTTAGTCGTCTAATTACATGACTGAGCGGTATTTGCAGGCAATGGCGTGAAACAGAATAGAAGCCGAAGTTGTGTGGGAGCGTAGTTGTATAATAGCTGCTACCCTTCAAGCGCAAAGCGTAGCTGCGGGATGGGAGTTTGCGGTCCGGTCCCAAAGGAAACCATGGATACGGTACTAGTAGTCGAAGATAGCCGCCCGATGCAACGAACCTTGCAGCGCCTGTTTGAGGCTGACGGTTTCACGGTGCAGATCGCTTCCGACGGCGTCGCCGGCCTCGAAAGTTTTCGAAAGCAAAGCCCTAATGTGGTGGTGTTGGATCTGAAGCTTCCATACATGCCCGGAAAAGAAGTTTGCCGTGCGTTCAAGGCTCACTCCGCATCTGTTCCGGTGATTGTGCTGAGCGCCAACAACGAGGTGGAAGACAAGGTACTGTTGCTGGAGCTGGGCGCAGATGACTACGTAACCAAGCCTTTCAGCCCCAAGGAACTACTTGCGCGGGTGCGACGCGCCATGCGCCGGAGTGGCCAGCCGGCTGAAGCGTCTGGGTCCGGAAGCCAACATGAAGTACTGGCCTTTGACGAAGTATTGGTGGACTTTACCAGCATGGTGGCTACCCGAGGCACAAAATCGTTGACCTTTACGGCCCAGGAATACAAGCTCCTGAAATACTTCGCAAATTCCCCATCGCGCGTCATTTCCAGAGAAGAATTGTTGAACGAGGTGTGGGGCTACCAAAATTATCCGACCACACGGACCGTGGATAACCACGTGCTGCGTTTGCGGCAAAAACTCGAACCGGATCCGGCCAATCCGCGCTACTTCCTAACCATGCATGGCTCCGGTTATAAGTTCTCACCCACCGATTCGGGGCTCGCGTCCGAAAAGTAATGCCGCCCGCCTGGAGACTCATGGCGCGCCTGCGATTGCGCACCCAGCTTCTCGTTGGCACCCTGCTCATCATCTGCGCTCTATTGGGATCGCTGCTGGTAATCGTTCGTCACATTGTGCGCGCGGAGATTGCCGATGGCGTGCAACAAAGTACGGACGCCTCACTGCACGCCTTTGAAAATGTACAACGGCAGCGCGACATTGAACTTTCGCGAACCGCAGCCTTGATGGCTGAACTGCCGCCCCTCAAGGCGGTCTTGGCAACGCAGCACGCGCTGACAATTCAAGACGCTTCGGAGCCCTTCTGGAAGCTGGCCGGCAGCCAACTCTTCGTGTTGTCCAGCCCGGATGGACGGATCTACGGCTTTCATGTGTCCGAGCACGGATGGGATGACCGGCTTGCTGAGGTTAGTCTCAAAAGATCCATCGAGCAGGGCGACGATTCGGCGTGGTGGTACGGGGAAGGCCAACTCTACCGCGTATTCCTCCATACCATTTTTGCGGGGGCCGGGAATAACCAGAGACAGGTGGGCATCATCGCCGTTGGGTATCAAATTGATTCGAGCGTCGCGGCACAGTTGTCGTTGGCATCGGGCAGCCAGATCGCGCTGGTTACCGGCGATCAAATCATTGCTACAACTCTCTCTCCTCCGGAACAGAAGGCGCTCAGCCAGATGCGACCGGATTGGGTCGGTACCACTAAGTCTCAAGAGCTGGAACTAGGCGCAGGTTCCTACCAGGCTGCGGATGTGTTGTTGCACGCGGGGCCGCCGGCAGATGTGCGGTGCTATGTACTTATGTCGCTCGAGCCTGCCAATGCCTATCTCCGACGGTTGAATCGGACCATTATCATTTTGGGGGTGTCTGCCATCGGGTTGGCCGGATTGCTACTGAGTTTCGTTTCGAGGACCATCACCCATCCTCTGGATGATCTTGTCGCGGGCGTTCGAGCATTGGCGGGTGGCGACTACGTTTACTCCATTAATCCGCGTGGCAGCAGCGAAGTCGCGGAACTTGGAGAAGCTTTTTCCAAGATGCGTGGCGAATTGCTTGCTGCGGAGCAGAGACGTTTTGCGACCGAGAGAATCGCCGCGCTTGGTAGAGCCGCGAGTTCTATTTCTCACGATTTGCGGCATTACCTGGCCGCCGTAGTGGCTAACGCCGAATTCCTTTATGAAGCGGAAAAGTTAAAGCTCAATCGCGACGACATCTACGGCGAAATTAAAACCGCTTCCGAACAAATGACTGACTTGCTGGATTCGCTGCGCGAACTTTCTCGCGGGGAAGGTTCGATTTCGCCACGTCCAGCCTCCATCGACAATACCATTCGTCACGCTGTGGACGCCGTGCGTGCGCGGCCGGAAATGCGCAACCGAGAAATTTTGATTCGAACCGCTGGGGATATGCGTGGCACCTTCGATCCGCAAAAGATTGAACGTGTCTTTTTTAACCTGGTGCTGAATGCCTGTGAGGCCTCCGTTACCACGCAAGGTGAAATCGAGATTGAATTGCGCTCCTCACCCACATTGTTTGAGATTCGCGTAATCGATCACGGCTCGGGCGTACCGTCCGCCATTTGTCACACGTTGTTCGATCCATTTGTGAGTTCCGGGAAATCAAATGGAACCGGCTTGGGACTAGCCATAGTCAGCAAAGTAATTCATGACCACGGCGGTTCCGTGGCGGTGGAAGAGACTTCCTTGTTAGGAACCACTTTTTTGGTCAGACTGCCCCGCGTGCCACAAGTCCTGCACGAAGCCGCCCACGCAATTAGCCTTTGACATCCCTTCCTGCATAAACACCCTGTTTTTGTGCCCCGCGGCCCAGCTCGCATCGGGCCAATTTGTTGGCGGCATGTTGACAACCTATTTGCCACACCGCGACAACCTCGGTCTTCCTGCCAAGCACAATTCTCAATAACGAGAGCCGCAAGCAGGAAATTCCCGGCCTCCGTCTCAGAGAGGAAAAATTAAAACTTATGTGTTCACGATCACTCGGTAAAATCTCAGGGGTTGTTTTGTTTTGTCTCGCAGTGGGCACCACCGCATCGGCTCAATATGGCGGTGGAACCGCCGGAACGCCCGGGGCTACTGGAACCGGTAACATGGCGGTCCCAGGAACACCAAATTACAGTTACGGCAACGGTAAAGCGATCGGTATCGGCGTAGGAGCCGCAGCAGGCGCCGCCGCCGGCATCGCCTTGTACATGCATCACCGCCACGTCAAGGCCACCGAGGCCGCTCAGGCAGCGCAAACACCCAAGTCTGAAGCGAGCATCATTGGCTGCACACAGTCTTCCCTAACTGGAGTCACGTTAAAGAACGAAAATGACAATCTGACTTACACCATTCTTTCCGGTGGAAGCACGAAAGTGCAGCCTAGGCAGCGCGTTGAATTGCGGGGCGCGGTGTTAAACCAAAAGTCTGGCGTCAACGCCTTCAGTGTTCATCAATTGGTCGATAATTACGGCGCTTGCGGATCGTCCGCGGTGGTCGCACAGAAAACCGGCGACGACAAGAGCACCTTGGTGTCTAGGTTGAATTAGTAACGGCAGCGATCGAAGTACAAGTTTTACGCAGCGCTGTGCATCACATCGAGTGTTGTTCAGCGAAGGATGGATCTTGGAGTAATTATGTAAGTCCATCCTTCCTGAACGACAGTCATATTCTTTTACTCTTCTTCCAAACCGGGCACTCACTGTCTCTCCCGCCATGCTCATTCAGGGCGTCCCTCAATCCCGTGAATTAAACCGTCATGCTCTGGTGAAGACCGCTGCGATATTTAGCAGGCTGACGGGCGTCGACTTAGGGCTCAAAAAAATGGACGGCCGGGAAGAATCCCCGGCCGTCCGTATATGGTGAGTAGTACTTTGATTAGCCTAC
The DNA here is from genome assembly GCA_036270765.1 of Candidatus Acidiferrum sp. Lineage (GTDB taxonomy): Bacteria > Acidobacteriota > Terriglobia > Acidiferrales > UBA7541 > Acidiferrum. Next base: position 66,123 of record DATBBY010000064.1, on the reverse strand, counting down.
GGAACCGTCCCGGTCTGCAGGGACGGGGGTTAACGTTCCGGGTTTAGGGTGTAACCGTGATCTTGCCAAACAAACCGTTGGCGTAGTTATTCGGGCCGGCGGTAAAGAAAAGCTCGGTGGGCTTGCCGCCGTTCCCGCCGTTGCCGAATTGAAGTGCCCAGACCTGATTGATGACGATCGGCTGGCCGTTAGCATCGCGCAGGGTGCCGAGGAAAGCGCCGGAGGTGGGATCGAACGCGTTGATACGGCCGTCAGGAACATTGTTGGCGACCAGCAAAGTGTTGCTGAACTGGCCGAAATCGCCTGGGGCCATCGCCAGACCCCAAGGTGAATGCAGAGGGCCGGTGATGCGCATGAGCACCTCGCCTGCGGGGTTAAACTCGACCACAAAGCCTGCGGACGATTTGTTGCCACCGAAGGTGACCCAGAGGTTGCCCCCGATGTTTTGAATGCCGTAAGGAGCAAAACCGCCGCGGATCTGCGGATCGGTAAAAGACTTGACCAGTTTGAAGTTCTTGTCGAAAACATCGACGCGGCTGTTGGGGCCGTTGTCGGCGGCATAAAGAAAGTCACCTGAGGGGTCGCTTGTGATCGCCAAGCCCGTGTAGACGGCACCGAGGGCACCTTCATTCGATGGTTTTACAGCGAGCAGGGCGTTAGTAGGGTCGAGGGTAGGATTCCAACCGCTGATGGTGCCGTCCAAGGTGGCAAAGATGAAGAGGGCGGGAGCAGACGCGGCGCCGTTTGAAACGGAAAATGAAGGTGTGGGATTTGCGGTGGTGATGTTAAAGACGGTGCCGGTAGGCGTGCCGATGGCGGTACTTCCCGGGGCGGGCGGAATGGTAACCACGAGGGGCGATCCCACCGGAAACCGTTGACCGGCGCCATTGTAGAGAGTGGACTTGCCGGTACCGTTGTCGCTGACCCAGAAGGGGCTACTGCTCGAACTAGTAAGGCCCCAGCCATTGACCAAGTTAGGGTCTGTGGCGTTGGTGACCAGGTCGGTCCGGGTGTAATTCTGCGCAGAAGCGTTACCCGGATATAGCAGAACCGCTGAAACCATTACGAACAGCACTTTCATAGATCGGAACATAAACTTCATGATTGGTGTTGCCTCCTGGTTGAGATGTTGGATCGCGAAAACCTTGGGATCGATGGTCCGTACTTGCATCCAGTAAGCGTGGCTAACGCTTGAGGATTGCTCGCTGGATTAGGGAACTAGCGGCGCGCGTGAATGACGAGCGACCTGAGCGAACTTTCATGCACTGCGTCGATCCGATGTACCGATGCAAATTGGAACCGTTACGATGATCGAAGCTTGCGGAGACTATCGCCAGTGCAGAGTTGTAACTTCTTATGTATGCCCACGGTGACAATATTTTTGCAATTGTTTGCTGGCAATTTCTTAACGGTTGGCTTGGAATTACAGGTTTAAGATGTTACGAACGCCGCACCCTGAGTGAGTTCAAAAGCGTTCCGGGTGGGCTGTTAGAATCCGCAACTTTGTTACGACGTAAACTCATAGGCCGGGGTTTTGTTACCGATTCACTTGCGTCTGGAAACAGCGACTAGGATTAGTTAGAGAAGAGACGCTGAAGCTGCTGTAGGTCAGGGGCTGAGGCGTCGGAGACGGCGTAGAATTCCATGCCTTGCTTGCGCCAATCGATCCACTGGTAGCCTTGGATCGAGCCGGTGCGCGGAGCCGCGTCCTTCTCAGAAGTAGGCCACACGAAAACGTTCACTACATGTTTGCGACGGCCATACACCAATGCTGCAACGGTACGGTTGTCGACCACATCAAGACGCCCGCCCTGTAATGGGAAACCCTGTTCCGTAAAATCGCGGACTGGCGGAGCAAAGTCTACTTTGCCGTCGAACCACGGTTTCACGGTGTGTTGATCGGTGGAAATAACATCTTCCAGGTGCCCTGGTTGCAGCGATCGCAGGTGGGCATCAACAATTTTGCTGGCCATCAGGGTTTCGCGGCTGTCCACTCGGTTAAGAGATGCGACTCGCCACCCACCGTAAATCAACAAGAGAAATGCGGCTGCAACGGCTAGCCATCGCCAATCGGTTTTGGCACGCGACGGGAACGACACCGTCGCAGCCTTGACGTGAAGGTCGGCCAGAAGCTTCTTGCGAAACGCCGGAGACATCTTTTCGTAGGGCTGCGCGACATTTATGGTCGAGCGCAGAGACTCCAGAGCATCCAATGCGGCAACGCATTCTGAGCACTGTTCGAGATGACTCTCGAATTCGGCGGCCCTGAGGGCGTCCAATTCATTGTCGAAATAACCGTGAACCAAGGTATCGGCGCGTTCACACGCCATGGGTGGCCTCCTTCGGCGCAGCATTACCTAGTGCCATCTGAAGCTGCCTACGGGCGCGCGAAAGCGTGGACATCACCGTCCCGATGGGAATCGAGGTGATCGACGCGATTTCTTTGTAGGAACATCCTTCCAGCTCCCGAAGCACGATGACCTCGCGGTACCGCGGCGGCAAAGCCTTCAGCGCCTCAGACAGGCGGTCACGGTCATTGCCGGCGATGGCCAGTGTTTCAGGTGAAGGGCTTGGCAGCCCGTGCACTTCTTCATTGAATTCGGTCATATCTTTGGCCTTGCGATTTTTGTCTAGCCAGGTGTAACAGGTATTCCGGACGATCTGCAGGAGCCAGGCTCGGGCATCCCCGCCGTGAAAACCATAAAAGAACCGGTATGCCCGCAACAGAGCTTCCTGCGCGGCGTCTTCGGCGTCGGCACGGCTGCGCAAAAGCCAGCGGGCCAGATTGAAAGCGGCATCGAGATGCGGTAGCACCAACGTCTCGAAGCGCACCTGCTCCTGTGAGTCCAGCACGTCCGAACCTTTCCCTTGGACAGGATTGCTCACTATGAGGAACTCCCCGAGCCCTGATTTTATTCCCATTTCGTCATTAGTTTTTTTGGACTTTGTAAACAGATTCACCGGAGCGTTGGTGGAATAAAAGACGGACCCCCTTGGTCTGCATACATGAAACACGTCCAAGAGCGGCGCAGTACCCCTCGATTCTTAGAACCTGCGCCGCTCGTTTCAAAGCGCTACATCCGGACGATGCCGAAATTGAGCTACACAACCTACAGAAATGTAAGGTCCAGGAGGAATTATGGCTGAGAAGTTCAAAGATGAACTGCTTCACGATCACAACCACGATGGCGTCGACCGCCGTGGGTTCTTGAAGTGCATGGCGTGGGCGGGAACAGGCGCCTTCTGCATCATGCAAGGTGGTGTTTTGAAGTCCTATAGCATGAGTCAGATGTCGCAGATGGCCGACAAAGTAGGAAAGGGCGAGCTGAGCTTCGTGCAGATCAGCGATAGCCATATGGGATTCAACAAAGCCGCGAATCCGGATGTGGTGGGAACGTTGAAGACCGCGATTGACAAGGTCAATGCCTTGTCCACACCGCCAGAATTCATGCTGCACACCGGTGACATCAGCCATCTTTCGAAGCCGGAAGAGTTCGATACCGTGGACCAAATTTTGAAAGGCGCCACCCCCAAGGACATTTTCTATGTGCCCGGCGAACACGACATGCTGAACGACGACGGCAAACAGTATCTGGAACGCTACGGAAAAAACACCAAGGGCGCCGGATGGTACAGCTTTGACAAGCAAGGTGTCCACTTTATCGGACTGGTCAACGTGTTGAACTTGAAGGCGGGCGGACTAGGCACGCTGGGACACGATCAGCTCGAATGGATGGAAGACGACGTCAAGCATCTGAAGAGCAGCACGCCGATCGTGGTGTTCGCACATATTCCGCTGTGGTCCGTTTATCCGGAGTGGGGTTGGGGAACGGAAGATAGCGCACAGGCGCTCGCGTATCTGAAGAAGTTTGGATCCGTAACCGTTCTGAATGGACACATCCACCAGACCATGCAAAAGGTGGAAGGCAACGTAACGTTTCATACTGCCGCGTCGACCGCGTTTCCGCAGCCGGAACCTGGCAAGGCGCCGTCACCCGGCCCGATGAAAGTACCCGCCGAGCAGTTGAAGAGTGTGCTCGGAATCACCGATGTGAGTTACGTGCATGGCCAGCATGCGTTGGCGGTAGTGGATTCTTCACTGGCTTAAGAAGCCATAAAAAAGTTCCAAAAGAGCAGCGAAATAAAAGAGAGGCAAAAAACATGAGGAGAATTGTGTCTACTGCAGTCTTATTTGCGACGACGTTTGGAGTTGCATTCGTGGGTCTGCGTGCTGGAGAAAGGAGTATATCCGCCGCAGCGCAGCAGAAGCCGGATGCGACAGAAGTAAAGATCGACAATTTCAGTTTCGGACCGGCGGAGCTGAAGGTTCCGGTGGGCACGACAGTCACCTGGACAAATCGCGACGATATTCCGCATACCGCGGTCAGTACCGACAAAATTTTCAAATCCAAAGTGCTGGATACCGACGAGAAGTTTTCGTTCACTTTCAGCAAACCGGGCACTTACGAATATTTCTGCTCCATTCACCCAAAGATGACCGGCAAAGTCGTAGTGCAGTGAGGAGTCGATGAGTGTAAATCCGTTCGACCTCAAGACTGTTCTGCTGGCCAAACATGCGCAGCATGTGGTGCTGATTCATTTTCCAATCGCGCTGTTTACGGTGGCCGTGGCCTTCGACTTTCTCGCCCAGTGGGCGAAGAGTCGAACCTTGGCCGCAGCCGCGTACTTCAATTTGTTGTTGGCCGCGGGCTTCACCGTGCCGGTGGTAGCGACTGGGCTGGCCGCATGGCAATGGGCGTTAGAGGGCCAAAAACTAAAGGGAATTCTGCTGATGCATTTGGTACTCGGTTGCATATCCGCCGTGGTTATCTGGGTGGTGTTTCTAATTCACTTGCGGGCGCGGCGTCGTCCCGAGAAATCCTTGCCCACCTATCGGCTATCGCTGGAAGCCGTCGCCGTCCTTCTGGTGGTGGTGACCGCGCATCTCGGCGGCTTTCTCAGCGGCGTAAACGGGCCCGGCTAGTCCAGCCAGACGTAAATCCGATTAATTGGCGCTTAAATACCAAGGAATTCGTTCACAGCTACACGTGTGGACAGAAACTCAAGGTAAAGGAGAACAGATATGAAAGTGTTATGTGGAATAATCGCTCTGGCCACTGCTTCCGTGGCCGTAGCAAACAATACCGCGTCGTTTCCAAAAGGCGAAGTCACGAAGCTTGTAGTTGAAAAGCTGGATGTCACTACTCTGCCATCGGGCATACGGCCAAAACGCGACCATGGCAAAAAGACCTTCAGCGACTATGGCTATATGACGAGCTCGCTGGACGAGAATCAGGCGGTTGTCGCCACCCCAGAGGGTACGCAAATCAACATTAAATTGTTGGAGCAGAAATCCTCCGCAGTCTACGTGTGCGTTGCCGGACCGGGCGAGAACGCCAGCGGCGGCAAGATTCAGCGGGTGTTCCTGGTAAAGCTGAAAAACTCAGGCAATCTTTTAAAGGGCAGGGAATCGTGGAAAGAATTTGACGCTTGCCCTGTGATGGGCGGCACGGACCATGATTCAACGGCCGACGCGTACGGCGGAGATTAAAGCATCTCGCAGCCGGCACCAGCGGAAGTTTCGAGATATCAGGCTCGCACCAACCGCAGCCAGACGCGGAATAGTCCTTTGAGCGGCCTGTCAACTGCCGCTCCTCCTTACGCCAATCTCGTTTTGCTTTTGGAACTGCTGATGGGAATTGGACTGCTTGTTGGGGCACTCCTGGCGCGATTGAAGCGATACACGCAACATGCGTGGTGCCAGGCGGTCGTCGTGCTTGTCAATCTTTTCTTGATTGTGCTCACGATGCTTCCGTCATTTCGTGTTCACGTCGCTCCGCGAATTCCCGTGAAACTTAGCAAGGCTTACTACGCCCTGGCAAGTGCGCACGCCGCCTTAGGAACCTTGGCTGAAGGCGGAGGTTTGTACATCCTGTTGGCGGTCGGCGCGAGCCTGCTGCCGGCGCGATTACGCATCAAGAACTACAAGCTGTGGATGCGAACCGTGTTAGTGCTGTGGTGGGTTGTTCTTTTGTTGGGCGTGGCAACCTACGCCCGCTGGTACGTTCCGCATATGTTCCGGAAATAATCCGTGAACACCCGTGGCGACTCACGTCTCTTCTTATTGTGACTCCGAGGTGAAATAAATCCCCGTCGTTGTGGTCTATGTCACTGCAGGTGGGGTTACTGCTGGTGCGCGCCCGAGCTATTCGCACAGTCGCTTGACAGCAGGTCGCCGACAAATTCGATTCCACAGGAGATCAGAGTGAATAGCACGTTGCGAATTACGTTTTTATTTTTGTTGAGTGCGTTTGCACTCAGCTCAGAATCCGCCACTCCACCGAATGGCCCCCAATCGGATCAGAGCGTACAAGTCATCGAAGTCACCGCCAAGAAATATGAGTATTCGCCGTCGCCGATCCGCGTAAAAGTCGGCGCGCCAGTTCAGTTGAAGTTCACATCACTCGATAAGACTCATGGCTTCAAGATCAACCTCTACCCCGACGGAGCGGATGCCAAAGGCGAGCCCGGACTGGTTTTTAATTCGAACGAAGACTGCTTCAAACTCGAGAAGGGAACTTCCACGGTAGTGCAATTTGTGCCGCGCACGGCAGGAACCTATTCATTCCACTGTTGCAACCGATGCGGACTCGGTCATGGAGGAATGAAAGGTCAACTGGTTGTCGAACCATAGGGCAATAAGGCTTTGTAGCTTGTTCTGCCGTCGCACTCACGTCGCGCGAACGATGGAAGCTGCCGTTCTGGAGCGGAATGAATCGCGCTGAATGTGGTCTATGTAACTGAAGACCGGAAGACCGGATGTTGAACCGGACACGAAAGCAAGGAAGAAACCATGGCCGAATATCGAATGACTTTAGTTGACCGTCAACAAATTGCTTTCGGCACCATGGCTTTCTGGTTCGAACCCGACGACGGCTACTTTGAATTCCGAGCCGGGCAGCATGTTGATCTTGTCTTTGCTCGACCCCAACAAGGATGCGAGACCGACAATTTCAGGACCTTCTCTCTGGCTAGTTGCTGCCAAGAAAAGAAATCGATCATGATCGCCACGCGTATGCGCAAGACGATCTTTAAAAGCGCTCTGCAGGCCGCCGCGCTTGGTACAAAGTTCGTGGTAAGCCGCGCCAGGGGATCGTTCACGCTGCACAAAGACGTGACCAGACCCGCGGTATTTCTTGCCGGCGGCATTGGAATAGCTCCTATTCGAAGCATTCTGCAACATGCCGCTCAGGAACGCTTGGGGCACCAACTATATTTGTTCTACTCCAATCGAACCACTGATGACGCGGCTTTCCTGGAAGAGTTGGAAAGTCTCGGCGCACAGAATCACAATTTCATCTTCGTTCCGACCGTCACTGGGCAAAGAACGCAGGGGTGGCCGTATGAGAAAGGTCACATCAATCATGAAATGCTGAAGCGTTATTTGGCAGGACTCGAGGGGCCCGTTTACTACATCGCAGGGCCATCGGGAATGGTCAACGCTATGACCAGCCTACTCAGCAGCGCCGGCGTGAGCGAAGACGATATAAAGACAGAAGAGTTTGGCGACTACAAGTCATACGAAAGCGCTGAACACGCAGCTCAGCCAACAGCCGACCACCACTTAGACTTCAGACCGCAGCGTTGAAGCGTATTAGTAGATGTTCTTCCGCAATCGTCGCAAGCCTCTGCCATCTTGCACATCTGTCCTGAGTAAATTCTGTTTGATTAAGATTTGCATTCCCTTACCCAGCTGGTGGCACGTTCATAGCGGCTCTGTCTGGAAAGTGCATTCCTTCCAAAAGATTGCTGATCGCGGAATTATCCAGTGACTTGTCCGGTCTTACATCTTGAAGACACGAGAATGTCTTGCGATCTAAATACGAAGGAACAAGGAGATTTTACTTGAGTTCGGCTCGCTATTTGAAAATGGTTTCGAAGTTAGGCCTCGCCGCGTTGGCATTGGGAATTGTGGTTGGTGGTGGAAATGCGGCAACTGTTTACTGGGGCAAGTTCACATTGCCATTCGAAGTGAAGTGGGGAAGTTCCACTCTACCCGCTGGCGACTTCACCTTTGAGATCTCATCGTCCCAGACTTCGCCTTATACGCTTTACATTCACGGCCAAAAATCCAATGCCATTATCCGGGCTACTTCAGTCGACACTGGAGTTGTCTCAAACAGTGCGCAATTGGATCTGGTGGACATCGGGGATGTGCATACCATCAAGAACTTCGAAGCGCCGGAACTAGGAGTTACTTTCAGCTACTACATTCCTAAAGAGAAGCATACAGGGCCCAAGGAAGTTCGCCACCTTCTCCACAAGGGCCCGTCACAAACGGAACCCGCAACGCAGGTAAGCCAAAAGAAAATGTCGATCGCGGTTCAATCCGCAGGTCGCTGAGATAACGTCATGCCAGTTACTGCAAACGCCAGGTGCAGGAATACAACAGCTCAATCGCTGGCGCCGCACGCTACACCAAAGCGGCGCAGCTTCAACGGGAGTACGCGTTCCAGATTGGAATCGGCCTCGAGGAAGTCTGCGCCGATCATTTCTGGCACAGACAAAAATAATTTGACTGAAGCAGAAATTATCAAACGAGCTCAGAATGGCGATCACGCCATGTTCGAACAGCTGTACCGGCTGCATAGCCGGCGTGTCTATGCCGTTTGCATGCGCATGGTGAAAGATCCGGTCGAGGCCGAAGATCTCACGCAAGAAGCCTTCATGTTGTTGTTCCGCAAAATTCACACTTTTCGGGGCGAATCAGCTTTTTCCACGTGGCTGCATCGTTTAGCGGTCAACCGCGTGTTGATGTGCTTACGCAGGAAGTCGCTGCCAGCTGTGTCACTTGAAGAGCCACTGGATGCGAACGAACTCAGCGGTCCGCCGGCCATCGACCTTGGTTGCCGCGACTCACTTCTTGAAGGAGCGCTGGACCGCATCAATCTGGAGCGTTGCATCAAACGTTTGCCGACTGGTTATCGCACCATATTTGTTTTGCATGACGTACAGGGATACAAGCATCAGGAGATAGCAGACATCCTGGGACGCTCGGTGGGTGATTCGAAATCTCAGTTACACAAAGCACGCGCACAATTGCGCGACTTTCTCAATGAGTTTCAGCGCGCCAAGGCGCGAGATGGCCGCTTAGCTGCCAAAGCTTCACCGCGCGAGACGGGTGGGCTTGCTGGCGAGCTTTGCAGTAAGGTGGGTCAGGAATGCTTGTTGCACACGGCTGAGCGACCGGCCGTTTAAGGTAACCGCGCCGATTGCCCGCGTGGCGCGGCCGTCGGCGAGTGGAACGAACTGACAGCCATTTCGTTTCTCGAGGGCCATGGCCGGAATGATCGATACGCCCAGTCCGGAACATACCATGCTGAGGATGCTGCTAAATTGTCCGCTTTCAAAAATGATCTTCGGTTGTACCCGCGCTCGCTTACAAGCCGCCACCGCCGTTTCGCGGAAACAATGCCCATCGCGCAACAACAAAAAAGGTTCATCATGCAGCTCTCCGAGCGTGAGGCTTCGCCGCTTTGCCAGCGCGTGCTGCCTGGGAAGCGCGGCGTAAAGTTTCTCCTCGATCAACGGGAACGACTGAAACTCGTGCCCACGCGTCTGTAGCGGCACAGCCACAACTGCAATATCTATCGCGCCGCTACGCATTCTCTCCAGCAATAACGGCGTGATTTCTTCTACAACGGTTACTGGTGCTTGCGGATATTTCCGGGAAAATGTTGCCAGCAATGGGGGCAGAAAGTACGGCGCGATGGTAGGGATCACGCCCACACATACTGAGCCGGTGATCGATGTGCTACCTTCCGCGACGGCACTACGCGCCGCTTCCAAGTCAGATAAGAGTGCCCTGGCGCGCGGAAGAAACGCTCGACCGAGTTCCGTGAGGCGAACGGTGCGCCCGATGCGATCAAAAAGCTGTGCTCCCAGTTCCTCTTCCAGTTTGTGAATCTGTTGTGAAAGCGAAGGCTGGGACACGTGAGTTAGACGTGCCGCGCGGCTGAAACCGCCGCTGTCCGCGATGGCGCAAAAGTAACGTAGCTGGTGAAATTCCATTTTACAGTCCCATAGGAAATGCCTATCCATTCTATGTGAACAATGTATTGGATGTATAGGTCGCCGAGCCCTATTCTTCAGACGGAAGGAGAAACAATGTCAGAAAACAAAAGAATGACCACCGATGCAGGGCGCCCGGTAGGCGACAACCAAAATTCCTTGACCGTGGGGCCACGTGGCCCAGTAGTGTTCGAAGATTTTTTATTGTTCGAGAAAATGGCACACTTCAATCGTGAACGCATTCCCGAGCGCGTCGTGCACGCCAAAGGTTCCGGCGCTTATGGACACTTTGTGTGCACCAATCCGCTGACGCAGTACACCACTGCCAAACTATTTTCCAGTGCTGGAAAGAAAACCCCGACGTTCCTGAGATTCTCGACAGTAGGCGGCGAGAAGGGTTCTGCGGATACCGAGCGGGACCCGCGCGGATTTGCCCTGAAGTTTTATACCGAGGAAGGGAATTGGGACCTGGTTGGGAACAATACGCCGGTCTTCTTCATTCGCGACCCGCTGAAATTTGGCGATTTCATCCACACCCAGAAGCGCGACCCGCAAACCAATCTGAAATCTCCCACGATGATGTGGGATTTCTGGTCGCTGTCTCCTGAGTCGCTCCATCAGGTGACGATTCTATTCTCTGACCGCGGCACTCCCGATGGTTACCGGCACATGGACGGCTTTAGCAGCCATACATTTAGTTTGATCAACGCGAAGAATGAACTGTTTTACGTGAAATGGCACTTCAAGACGAAGCAGGGCATCAAGAATTTTACCCGTGAAGGCGCCGACAGTATGCGCGGCCAGGACCCGGACTACGCGCAACGCGATCTTTTCGAAGCTATCAAAAATGGTGAGTTCCCGAAGTGGCGCGTGTGCGTGCAGGTTATGCCGGAAAAAGATGCCGACACCTACCGCATCAATCCGTTCGACCTCACAAAAGTGTGGCCGCACGGAGATTACCCGCTGATCGAAGTGGGCGAACTGGTTCTTGACCGGAACCCAGAAAATTATTTCGCGGAAGTGGAACAAGCGGCGTTTGATCCCAAGAATATTGTGCCCGGCATGGGCTATTCACCGGACAAAATGCTGCAGGCGCGCTTGATTTCTTATCCGGACGCGCATCGCTATCGCCTGGGTGTTAATTACGATTCGCTCCCGGTCAATAAGCCGCAATGCCCGTTTCACACCTACAATCGTGACGGCGCCATGCGCTTCGACGGAAATTCTGGTGCGTCCGTGAACTATGAGCCGAACAGTTTCGGCGGTCCCACGCAAGATCCCGCGTTCCGTGAGCGTCCTCGTCCCGCCAGCGGCACAGTCGACCGGCATAACCACCGCCTGGACGGCGATTACTACACCCAACCCGGCAACCTGTTCCACCTCATGAAGCCTGATGCTCGCGAACGGTTGATCGGCAATATCGCGGCGAGTCTGAAGAACGCCCCTCGGCGAATTCAGGAGTTGCAGGTGCACCACTTCTTTCAGGCTGATCCTGCGTATGGCGCCGGCGTAGCAAATGCGCTGGGCCTGAGCACTGCAAAAACGAACAGCGCCGAAGATAAGTTTGTCGCGGCCGATTAACAAAAACGAAAACCTGAACACAAGCAGTTCACCGTGTGGCGCCTCATCTCAAATTAACGGGTGAGGCGCCGCTCTATTTCGGGACACTCAAAAAACTATACTCTTGGCCGGCATGGAAGGGATACGCACCGGTGCGGCCCGTTCTCCGTGCATAAGTCCCTCCAACATCGTGGCAATTTGACTTGGAATGGCTGAGTAACTTATATTTCCATTGCTTTGGAAATATGAAGACATCAGACGCTATCGATTCCCTGGCTGCACTGGCGCAGGCCACGCGCCTCGAGATTTTTCGTTTGCTAGTTCGACGCGCGCCTAATGGTTTGCCGGCAGGGACGATAGCCCGCCGCCGTCGCTTACCCGGTCCAACCCTTTCCTTTCATCTGAATGTTCTGGCTGCGACGGGGCTCGTGCGGGCACAAAAAAACGGACGATCGATCTCGTACTTTGCTGACTTGGCGGTGGTAAACCGCCTCACAGAGTTTCTTACTGAAAATTGCTGTGGTGGACGAGGCGGGTGCGAGCCGGTTGCGAAGAAGATCCCATCACGGAGATGACAACTCCCATGCCACGGCATTACAACGTTTTGTTTTTATGCACGGGAAATTCCGCGCGCTCCATCATGGCGGAGGCCATCATGAATCGCAAAGGCGCGCCAAACTTCACAGCGTATAGTGCCGGGAGCCAGCCGAAAGGCGCAATACATCCCGGCGCGCTCCGGCAACTAGAGGTTGCCAAACTTTCGACCGGGAAATTGCGAAGCAAGCCATGGGAGGAGTTTGCGCGCCCTGCAGCGCCGCGCATGGATTTCGTTTTCACTGTTTGTGACAACGCCGCTAAGGAAGTCTGTCCCATTTGGCCAGGCCAGCCCATGACCGCGCACTGGGGTGTTCCAGACCCCGCAGCCGTCGAGGGCCCCCCAGAACAAATCGAGAAAGCGTTTCGCGAAGCTTTCCTGGTGCTCGACAGAAGAATAAGCATTCTGCTTTGCCTTCCGCTCGCCAGTCTCGACACCCTGGCCATAAAGAAAGAAATCGACCGCATCGGTCAAGCATGAATAGATCACTCTCGCGCCGAGGCGCTGCGGAATTCACCGGAACACTTTTTCTCGTAGCTACAGTGGTCGGTTCGGGGGTGATGGCAGAGCGCCTCGCAAACGGCAACGTAGCCCTGGCACTGCTTGCAAACACCATCGCCACAGGTGCGGCTCTGGTAGCGCTCATTTTCACGTTTGGCGGAATTTCCGGCGCGCATTTCAATCCCGTGGTTACGGTCATGGATGCCCTGGAGCGCGGGTTGCCGTGGCGAGAAGTGGCTCACTACATCGGTTCGCAAATACTTGGCGGGATAATGGGAACGGTCGTCGCACACTTGATGTTTGGATCGCCGCCAATTTCCTTGTCGCATCACGCACGCAGCGGCGGCGCGCAGGTCTTTAGCGAATTTGTGGCAACGTTCGGTCTGATGTCCGTAATTTGGGGATGCTCGCGTCTAAGGTCCAACGCCGTTCCATTCGCGGTCGGCGCGTACATCACCGCCGCCTATTGGTTTACGGCTTCTACGTCGTTCGCGAACCCGGCTGTCACGATCGCGCGGTCTCTTAGCGACACCTTCGCTGGAATTCGACTAATCGACGTACCGGGGTTTATAGGTGCTCAATTTCTGGGCGCCTTTGCGGCGACGCTGTTTTTCCGATGGCTTGTTCCCAATCTTCAAGCTGGGGCCAAGGAAATTATTTTGCCTCACAATCAGAATAGCCTGTAACGAGACGCTCCAATCGTTCGAGGTAGGAACCGGCGTGGGATACCTCTACAGCTATCGTTTCTGATGTAAACGCCTTACCGACGAAGCCCTCCGGTATGCAGTAAACTAAGAACTGCAGGACATCGGTTGTCAGGAGAAGCTTGTGGATGGCGCGGTAAATCAGGATATGCAGGTTAAGCCCGAGATGGTGGATTTCCAGACGGAACCATTGCGTTATAAGCACTGGCGCATGTCTTTTGATGGGCCGGTAGCTACGTTGACCATGGATGTAAGCGAAGATGGCGGGATACGGCCGGGCTACAAGCTGAAATTGAACTCATATGATTTGGGCGTAGACATTGAGCTGCACGACGCACTGCAGCGGATTCGATTTGAGCATCCGGAGATTCGTGCGGTGATGATTACCAGCGCCAAGCCACGTGTTTTTTGTTCTGGCGCGAACATTTACATGTTGGGGCAGTCGTCGCATGCCTGGAAAGTAAATTTCTGCAAGTTCACCAACGAGACGCGCAACGGAATTGAAGATTCCAGCCGGCATTCCGGACTGAAATTTTTGGCGGCTCTGAATGGCACGACGGCCGGAGGCGGTTACGAATTGGCGCTGGCCTGCGATGAAATTGTGTTGGTGGACGACCGCTCCTCAGCGGTCAGTTTGCCGGAAGTTCCATTGCTGGGCGTGTTGCCGGGTACCGGTGGATTGACGCGGGTCACGGACAAGCGGCGAGTGCGTCGGGACCTGGCGGACGTTTTTTGCACTACCTCAGATGGAATTCGCGGGCAGCGGGCCAAGGACTGGGGACTGGTGGACGAGGTAGTTAAGACCCAGCAGTTTGGCGAACATGTGAAGAAGCGCGCGGCGGAGTTGGCCCAGGGCAGTGCGCGTCCGGCGGATGCGAAAGGCGTTGTTCTTTCGCCTTTGAAACGGACAGCCGATGAAGATGGGTTGCACTACGAGATCGTTGATGCGATGGTCGATCGCGGCAGCCGAACAGTCACCATTACCGTGAGGGCCCCCGAGTTGGTTTCGTCGCAGACAGTGGGCGGGGTGACTGAACTCGGGGCCGAGTGGTGGCCGCTCAAGATGGCGCGCGAGCTGGATGACGCGATTCTGAGCCTGCGCACCAACGAATTGGAGCTGGGGCTTTGGATATTGAAAACCAGCGGCGATGCAAAAGCCATGTTGGCCATGGACGAATTCATTTTGAAAAATGCGCACAACTGGTTTTTGCGCGAAGTTCTGGGGATGATGCGGCGGACGTTTGCGAGACTGGATGTGACTTCGCGGTCGATGTACGCGGTGATTGAGCCGGGATCGTGCTTTGTGGGCACGTTGCTGGAGTTAGCGCTGGCGGCGGACCGCGTGTACATGCTGGACACCCAACAGGGTGAAGAGCGCGCGATGGTGATGTTGTCGGAGCTGAACTTTGGTCCGTTGCCGATGGTAAATCACCTTTCGCGATTAGAAGCGCGTTTCTATCAGGCCGAAGAGCGCATCCAACAATTACGCGGGTATATCGGTAAGCAACTTACGCCCGCAGAAGCAGTGGAAGCCGGCCTGGTCACGTCCGCGCCTGATGATCTGGACTGGCAGGATGAGTTGCGCACCGCGATCGAGTCGCGCGTGGCGCTGTCGCCGGATGCGTTGACGGGGCTGGAGGCAAATTTGCGATTTGGTTTGCCGGAGACCATGGAGACGCGCGTTTTTGGAAGATTGTCGGCGTGGCAGAACTGGATTTTTGTCCGGCCAAATGCGGTGGGGCCGAGCGGAGCCTTGAAGGTATATGGCAGCGGTTCGCCAGTGAAATTCAACTGGGAAAAAGTTTAGGCCATTTGTCAGGCGGGGAGAGCAGCAATGATCGACTATACGGAGAAAATTCCGAATAACGTGGACCTGGGGCGTGATCGGGTATTGCAGCGCGCGCTGGAACATTGGCAGCCGGCCTATATGAGCTGGTGGTACGACATGGGTCCGACGGAGAGCCACAACTACGAAGTGTATTTGCGCACGGCGATAACCGTGGAACCGGATGGCTGGGCAAAATTTGGGTATGTACGCATGCCGGAATATCGATGGGGAATTTTTTTGCAGCCGAGGAGTGCCGAGCGCGCGGTGAATTTTGGAACCCACAAAGGAGACCCCGCTTGGCAGGAAGTTCCAGGAGAATATCGGTCGACGCTGCGGCGCGTGATCGTTACGCAGGGCGACACGGAGCCCGCTTCGGTGGAGCAGCAACGCATGTTGGGGATGTGCTGTCCCTCGTTGTATGACTTGCGAAATATTTTCCAGGTGAACGTGGAAGAAGGGCGGCATTTGTGGGCCATGGTGTATTTGCTGCATCGGTATTTCGGTCGCGATGGGCGTGAAGAGGCTGAGGCGCTGCTGGAGCGGCGGTCGGGGGATGTTGATAATCCGCGGATACTTGGGGCGTTCAATGAGCCGACGCCGGACTGGTTAGCATTTTACATGTTTACGTTTTTTACGGACCGCGATGGCAAGTTTCAATTAAGCGCGCTTGCGGAATCGGGATTCGATCCCCTGGCGCGTACTTGCCGGTTCATGTTGACCGAGGAAGCGCACCACATGTTTGTGGGCGAAACGGGAGTGAGCCGTATTCTGCAGCGTACGTGTGAAGTGATGCGCGAGCACAAAGTAGAAACTCCTGGCGATGTGCGCGCTCTCGGAGTGATCGACCTGGAAACCATGCAGAAATATTTGAATTTTCATTACAGCGTGACCATCGATTTGTTTGGCTCGGACGCGTCTTCGAACGCCGCGACGTATTACACCACTGGGTTAAAGGGCCGTTATGACGAAACCAAGATCGAAGACGATCACGTGCTCGCGGACGAGGTTTATCCGGTGTTCGAGGTGGTGGGGAACAAGATGGTGGAGAAAAAGGTGCCCGCTTTGACGGCGCTGAACGAGCGGCTCCGCGACGATTACATTCATGAAATTCAGGCGGGAGTGGATCGCTGGAACCGGGTTATAGAGAATGCGGGAATTTCGTTTCGATTGAGGTTGCCGCACAAGGGATTTCATCGGGCTATTGGAAATTTCGCCGGGCACTTTATCAGCCCCGAAGGCGAAGTTTTGACCAAAGAGGCCTGGCACAATCACGAGCGAGATTGGCTGCCAGCGCCCGAGGATCATACCTTCGTGCAATCATTGATGACCGGGCGTGTGGTGGAACCAGGGAAATTTGCGAACTGGATCGCGCCGCCCATTCGCGGAATTAATGGGCAGCCGTTGAATTTTGAGTATGTTCGGTTTAATTAGCAGCTAGCGCAAACTATTCGGAACGATTTCCGATTCTTGGCCAGCACGGAATCAGCAAAAAAAGAGGCCGCCTGAGGAACTCTGGCGGCCCGGTCAACGATAAAAATATTATTTGAATGGCTAGCTGGATTTTTTTGGAACTTTGGCCCCTTTTTTGCGTGCCTCAGAGAGACCGATGGCGATCGCTTGCTTGCGGCTCTTCACCGTGCCACCTTTCCCGCCCTTTCCTGATTTTAGAGTGCCGCGCTTCTCCCGGTGCATAGCGCTTTTAACGCTCTTAGCGGCGGCTTTGCCGTACTTGCGCCCACCGGATCTTCTTCGCGAACTGGCTGCCATTTCTCCCTCCTACTATTTAGGATGTGGGCTCAGGACGGGTTGAGTGTAGCGCAGCGAGAAAATAATCGTTTCAGTGGAATCGTGCAGAGGGGATACGGAGTTCTTGTAGTTCGAGGATCGGGGTCGTACGCAAAATCATAAGGTGCCCAGCGATCTGGCCGTAACGGGGAGAATCGATCCTCGTAATAATTACTGGATGTCCGCGAGCGCGGCCGATCGTATTTCGCGCCGGCCCAGGTGATTTGCCACTAATGCAAATCTACTATTGACCCTTTGGCCGCGCACGTGGGATGGTACGGAAACCGACGTAAGTTAAGTGTTTTGTGTTTGAAGGGGATAGTCCATGGCTGTGTCCGCTCCGAGCCTAGCGAGTACTCACGCACATATTTCGGGTGACTCGCTCTACGATAAGTTGAATTCAAAATGGCATAAGCCGGCGCTGCTGGTGTTCATGGCTATCGTCTTGGGGCACTGGGGCGAACACCTGGTGCAGGCTTACCAAATTTACGTGATGGGCTGGCCGCCGGCGAAGGCTGGCGGGATATTGGGTTTATGGTATCCGTGGCTGATCAAGTCGGAAGTATTGCATTACAGTTATGCGTTGGTGATGCTTATTGGAATTTGGGTTTTGCGTAAAGGGTTTACGGGAACGTCGCGTAAGTGGTGGACTGCTGCGTTGGTTATTCAATTTTGGCATCACTTTGAACACCTTCTGCTCATCACGCAAGCGACTATGCATCACAATTTTTGGGGCAAGCCCGTTCCGGTAAGCATTCTACAGTTGGTAATTCCGCGCGTTGAACTCCACCTTTTCTATAACTCGGTCGTGTTTGTGCCGATGGTGATCGGCATGTACTACCACATGTTTCCGCCGGTGGGTGAAGAGCAAGCGGCGTGCAACTGCTCGCTGCATCAGCATAGTTTCGTCGACGCGCGAGCCGTTTAATGAATGCTCGGCGGCCAGCCGCGTGGGCAAATTAGCCTGAATTTATACTGGCGGAATAACGCGTTGTCGACTCCTCCCACCCATGGGCCTGCGGAACGTTCTCTAGCATCTGAATTCGATTTATTGCGAGTGCCTGGAGTGGGCCGCTTTTTGAAATGGCGGCATTCACGCACGGTGCTGCAGACCCCGCTGCTTCTCATCAGCATCATCATGATTTTGCAGGGATTGCTCGGCCCGACGCTGGCGCCAAAAAATCTTGCCACGGTTTTGAGCTGGGTGCACTTTCGTGGTGCGCTCGTATTGGTGCTGCTTTGCGCCGGGAATTTCTTTTGCTTGGCATGCCCGTTCATGCTGGTACGCAACGCGGCGCGGCGATTTTTTAAGCCGTGGATGAACTGGCCGCGTATGCTGCGCAATAAGTGGGCCTCCATCGGATTATTTGTGGGTATTTTGTTTATCTACGAGCTATTTGGTTTGTGGAATTCGCCGTGGTGGACAGCCTGGCTGATTGTGGGCTATTTCGTCGCCGTGCTGGTGATTGATGGGGTTTTTAAACATGGCACCTTTTGTAAATTTGTCTGCCCCATCGGGCAATTTAATTTTGTGGCTTCCACGGTTTCGCCGTTGGAGGTGAAAGTTCGCGACCATGATGTTTGCGTGCACTGCCATACTAAAGATTGTATTCGTGGGCGACGCACCCGGCCGACCAGGCCCGATTTTGTAGTGCTACAACGTGGTTGTGAGCTGGCACTTTTTCAAGAGCTCAAAGTGGGCAACATGGACTGCACCTTTTGCCTGGATTGTGTGCACGCCTGTCCCCACGACAACGTGGGAATACTGAGCCGCGTGCCCGCCGCAGAATTGATGACCGACCCGATGCGCTCTGGAATTGGTTTGTTTTCGCGCAGGACAGATATAGCTGTGCTGGCGATGGTGTTCTGCTTTGGGGCGTTAGTAAATGCGTTCGGGATGGTCAGTCCGGCCTATGCCGTAGAAAAATGGCTTGGCGGAGTGCTTCACGTGCAGGCGCAAGCGCCGGTCCTTGGAGTGATCTTCGTGTTGTTTCTGATTGTTGAGCCCGTCGTATTGCTGGGGCTCGCCGCCTGGCTTACCAAACTCTTTGCGGGTAGTTCACGGGCTATGCTTCCGCTGGTGGTGAGGTATTCGTACGCCCTGGCGCCGCTCGGGTTTGGTATGTGGCTGGCGCATTACGGGTTTCATTTCTTTAGCGGGCTTTATACATTTATTCCCGTGGCACAAAATGCTGTCGCTAGTCTGGGCTTGCCGATCCTGGGTATTCCGGCCTGGCGGTTGACTGGCATACCAGCGCGATTTATTCAGCCTATGGAGCTAGGATTTTTGTTACTCGGGCTGGCGGGATCGCTGTTGGTGGCATTTCGGCTGGCTGAAGAAGATTCGCCGGGGAAAGCTATGCGTGCGTTCCTGCCATGGGCTTCGGTCAGCGTGATTATCTGGCTCGCCTCTGTGTGGCTGATGTATCAGCCCATGGAAATGCGAGCGATGTTGATGGGCGGTTAAGGTAAAAAGATTTGTGATGACGAGTTTATCGACAGAGGTGCGAAGGGCGGAACTTTTAGCAAAGGTGCGCGAGCATTGCAAGATTCCTATGCTCATATTTGGCGTGTTCATTTTGCTGTCCCTGCCATTGGCGCCATCCGTGCGTGCGCATAACGGTCCGCCATTTCCGATCATCGTGGACCAGCGCGTCGGGCCGTGTATTGTTTCGCTCTGGACGCATCCCGACATTGGAGTTGGAACGTTTTTTGTCATGGTGGATGCGGCACCGGGAACTGCGATTCCCAACGATCTGAAGATCGATCTTGGAATACAACCGGTTAGCGGGCGGCTTACAGAGGTGATTTACCCGACACGGCGCGAGAATTTGCGCGGTCAAGTGGAATACAAGACCGAAGTAAATTTCGATCGCCAGGAATTCTGGTGTGCCCGACTAATTCTGCACAGTTCACAGGGTGACGGAGAGTCGACCGCGAGCGTGGAAGCCACGCCGGCGGGATTTGGCCGCTGGGACTTGCTGTTGTACTTGCTTCCTTTCGCGGGTGTGGGATTTTTATGGTTCAAGGCCGTTACGGCTAAACGCAGCTACAGAAAAAAGCAATTAGAAGTCGGGAAGCCGCCGGTCGCGGTCTGCGTCCTGGCGATTTTATGCGGTGTAGGCTTGATGTCTTCTTTCGGGTGCGGAAAAAACAAACTGCCGCGAAAAGTTTCAAAAGAATACGTCGCGTTCGTGTCGACTTTTTATACCGGGCTGGCTGCGCTGCAAGTAGGCGACGATGTTCGAGCTGAAAACAAACTTGGACAGGCCACTCAAATCGCGCCCGGCGAGCCAGCGGGGTGGGCTGACTGGGGAATACTCGCACTGCGGCAGCGAAACTTTGACGTGGCGGCCCAGAGGCTTGGCACCGCGCGCGATTTGGCGCCTAAGAATGATCACATCTATTACCTCCTCGGACTTCTGGAGAGCAATCGTGGTCGCTCTGAGGAAGCCATCGCCGACTGGCGCAAGGCCATAGAGCTCAATCCCCAAAATCTACGCGCTACGTATCAGCTGGCAGAAGAAATTGAACGCCAAGGTGACCAGGGTGGCGCGGAGGAAGTTCAAAAGTTGATTGAAAAAATTCTGGCGGTTCAGCCGAATAACTTGGCGGCTTTGCTGGAGTTGAGCCGCGTCGCGGCTAAGCGCGGCGACGCGGCCGCACTGAAGACCACAGTGGGTCGAATTGAGAAGCAATCTGCCGGTTGGGCGCCAGAAGCGAAGCAACAGTTCGCAGCCTTGCAGGCTGCCGTTGCGGGCCCGGACACTCGCCCGGCAGCGACGCGCACTGCATTTTTGCGAAATGTCTTGATGCGCGATTCGAATTTCCGGCAAAGCCTGGCGGTCATTAAAGCTGCAGCAGGAGAAGAGGCCGATCCATTCACGCATTTTGTGCGATTGGAAACGCCTGGGTTCACGCCTGCCGCTGCGGATACAGCGTTGACGTTCGAAACGAAACCACTGGAAATAGTCGCGCCCGATAAAGGCTTAGGTGGGCGATGGGATTGGATCGGGGCGGTGAGCCTAAGCAGTGAAGCGGCTCCGACCGTTGTCGTGGCGAATGGACGGGAAGTGCTGCTCGGCAGCGGAGCAAAATTTCCTTTTCCGGGAGGCGCGTCTAATGAGCCGCCGCGTCCCGAAGGAATTTTACCGATGGATTTTAATTATGATTTTAAGACCGACTTGGTGCTTGCGGGGGCCGGTGGAGTTCGGTTTTGGCGGCAGGATAGTCCGGATAAGTTCACCGATGTGACGGCGCAAACCAGATTGCCGAGTGCGATCCTCAATGCCCGGTATCTTGGCGCATGGGCTGTGGACATTGAGGCTGATGGGGACCTGGATGTGGTGATGGGACCGAAAGAGGGCGCGCCGTTGGTTCTGCGAAACAATGGGGAAGGGACGTTTACTGCGATTTATCCATTTGCAAACGTGAGTGGGGTTCAAGGGTTTGCGTGGGCGGATTTGAATGGCGACGGAAATCCTGACGCGGCGATTATCGATGGCGCTGGAAGATTGCATGTGTTTATGAACGATCGCGCGGGAAAATTTCACGAGCGAGCACTGCCCGGTAACTTGCCGCGCATCAAAACCATCAATGTAGCGGACGCCAACAAGAATGGAGTCTTAGATTTGCTGTTGGTGCAAGAGGACGGAAACATTATTCGGTTGTCGGCCAAATTGGCCGATTCCGAAAAGAATGATGGTTCGGATTGGGATTCCGCCGTGATCGCGCAAGTTCCTGATCCGGGGAGCAATTTGGCGGGCGAAGTACGATTGCGGGTCGCGGATTTGGATAACAATGGGGCGTTCGATTTATGGCTGGCGCGGACTTCCGCAGAGGCGGCGAAGACCCCCGGGGCGCTGGTGTGGCTCGCGTACCAAAACGGCAAATTCGCACTGATGGCAATGCCGATGGGTCCACCGCGGGCATTTGATGCGGCAGACCTGGATGGCAAAGGACGGATGGACATGTTGGGTCTGTCCGCGGATGGGCAACCGATACGCGGCGTAAACCGAGGAACGCGAGATTATCATTGGCAAACAATTCGGCCGCGCGCGCACCAAGCTACAGGCGACCAGCGCATTAATCCCTTTGGCGTAGGCGGGGAAATGGAGATCCGCTCAGGATTGCTGGTGCAAAAGCAACCCATCACCGGGCCACAACTGCATTTCGGCTTGGGAGAACAGAGTGGTGTGGATGTGGCGCGCATCGTGTGGCCTAACGGATCGGTGCGCGCGGAATTTGACCTGAAGGCGGATCAGCAGATTGTTACTGAGCAGCGGCTAAAAGGTTCATGTCCATTTCTGTTTGCGTTCGACGGGCATGGGATGCGTTTTGTGAAAGACGCGGTGCCTTGGAGTTCCGCGCTGGGCTTGCGTATCAACAACACCGGAACGGCTCGCATTGCCGCGACCGAGGAGTGGTACAAGATTGGCGCGGACGAACTTGTTCCACACGACGGCTTCTACGATTTGCGAATCACCGCGGAACTCTGGGAGACGTATTACTACGATTATCTGGCGCTCATGACTGTCGACCATCCAGCGGACACGGACATTTTTGTGGACGAGCGCTTTGTGGTGCCGCCTTCGAAGCTGGCCATCACGACGGTCGAGAAACCGCACAAAATAGCCCGAGCTACGGATGACCAAGGTCAGGACGTCACCGAGATCGTTTCCACGCTCGACGGGAAATATCTGGACACTTTTTCGCGCGGCCAATATCAAGGCGTGACGCCGGATCATTACGTGGAAATTGATCTTGGCGACGACGCTCCTATCGATGGCCCGCTGTATTTAATTGCGCAGGGCTGGATGCATCCGAGCGATTCGTCTATTAATGTGGCGATCACGCAGGGTCACCACGAGCCCGCTCGAGGATTGAGCCTGGAAGTGCCAGACGGTCACGGCGGCTGGGTCGTCGCGGACAACAATTTGGGTTTCCCTGCTGGTCGCAAAAAGAATTGCCTGATTGATCTTAGCCATGTGTTTCGCCCCGGGCGGCCGCGCAAGCTGCGGTTGAGGACGAACCTGGAAATTTATTGGGATTGCATTGAGTGGGCGCGCGGTGTGAGCGGCGCATCGATCAGGTCCACTCGGCTGGCTCCTGATTATGCTGATCTACATTATCGCGGCTACTCGGCGATTCATCAGGCCGGCGACTCTTCGCCGGAAATTCCCGACTACGATCACTTGGAATCATCTAAACAAAAATGGCGGGACCTATCTGGCTATTACACGCGATTTGGAGATGTGCGAGAGCTTTTGGCCAAGGTTGACGACCGCTACATCATCATGAATGCCGGCGATGAGATGACTTTGCGGTTTTCGGAGCAGGCGCCACCGCCGACGGGCTGGAAACGCGACTTTGTCATCGTTGGAGACGGGTGGATCAAGGACGGCGATTACAACACAACATTTTCGAAGACCGTCACGCCGCTGCCGTATCACGCCAAACAAGAATATCTGACGCCGCCGGGGCGACTGGAAGATGAGTGGGTATACAGACAGCATCCGGACGACTGGCAAAATTACCACACGCGTTATGTTACGCCTGAGATTTTTGAAAACGCATTGAGAAGCGACACACGCCAATGAAGCGCGGACCAGTGGCTCGAATTGTTCTGGCGATATTTTTTGTGGCCATGGTCCTGAGCCCGCTGTTTATCAAGCGCATGGCTGCGCGGCGGGAGGTCGCCAAGTCCAGACTTGATCTCCAAACAGCCTTGGCACGACATGGTTTTTATCTCCAGGAAGTTTCCCACGCCGTCGGAGTGAATTTCGTTCACCAAGGGCCCACTCTCGACCACAAACTGGATCACATCATGCCGGAAGTGGCTTCCATGGGAGCTTCGGTTTCGATTGTGGATTTTGATCGCGACGGATGGCCGGATATTTATGTCACCAACAGCGCGGAAGGCAGTCATAACGCGCTTTATCATAACCAGCACGACGGAACGTTTAAAGATGTAGCTGAGGAGATGGGTATCGCGGATGTAAATAAGCCTGGCACCGGCGTTTCGATGGCGGCGGTATGGGGCGATTACGACAACGACGGCTACGAGGATTTGCTGTTGGTGAAGTGGGGCCGCCCGGAGCTATACCACAACGATGGTGGCCACGGTTTCATGCGGGTGACCGACACGGGGTTACCTGCGTGGGTAAACGCGAATTCGGCAATCTGGCTTGATTACGACGGTGATGGCCTGCTGGATATTTTTATCGGCGGATATTATTCGGAAGATATTGATCTGTGGCATTTGAACAACACGCGTATCATGCCGGAAAGTTTTGAATACGCCAAAAATGGCGGAAGAAAATATTTATTTCACAATCTGGGCAACGGCAAGTTTGAAGACGTGACCGAGAAAATGGGGATTAATTCCCGGCGATGGACTTTGGCTACCTCCGCGGCGGATTTGCGCGGTACCGGCCGACCCGATTTGTTTGTGGCCAACGACTATGGGGTCTCGGAGTTGTATTTGAATGACGGGAAACGTTTTCGTGAAGTAGGCGAGAAGACCGGCGTCGGATTCGCGCCAAAAAGCGGAATGAACGTGGCGTTTGGCGACATCGGCAATCAGGGGAAGTATGCCATCTATGTTTCGAATATCTCCGAAGAAGGCGTGCTGATTCAGGGCAATAATTTGTGGGTGCCCAAAGAAGAACTCGCTGGGGACGAGCTCAAATACGAAAATCTGGCGCGCGACATGGGCGTGGAGCTTGGAGGCTGGAGTTTTGGCGCGCAGTTTGCGGACCTGAATAACGATGGCAACCTGGATTTGTATTTGACCAATGGAAATGTGTCTCTCGATCATTCTCGGAATTACTGGTACGACTTTTCGAAAGTTGCTGGCGGCAACACCGCGATTATCGGCGATGCCAAAAATTGGCCGGCGATGGAAGGGAGAAGTTTGTCGGGATATCAACAAAAGCGCGTATGGATGAATGATGGCGCGGGAAAATTTGTGGATGTGGCTCAAGCCGTGGGCGTAACTGACACCTATGACGGGCGCTCCGTGGCGATGGCCGATTTGTGGAATCGCGGCGTGCTGGACGTGGTAGTCGCTAATCAGCGGGGCCCGTTGCTGATTTATAAAAATACCGTTACGCCAGAGAATAAGTGGATTGAGTTCGAGCTTACCGGGACGAAGAGCAATCGCTCTGCGATCGGAGCGCAGGTCACGGTCTTCTGGAATGGGCAGCGGCAGCTGCAGGAAGTTTCCGGCGGTAGCGGATTTTGCGCGCAAAATCAACGAGCGCTTCATTTTGGCTTGGGGAAAACTCCGCAGGCGGAAAAAGCGGTAATCCGTTGGCCTTCCGGGAACGTACAAACCATCGATAAGCCCACCGCGGATGAAATTCACAAAGTGAAGGAGCCTGCTTGAGCGCCTCCGCAGCACGGCCTATGGAAGCGCCACAGTGGAAGCGCTTCTTCAGCCTCGACAATCGTTACATCGCGCCCATTTTCATCACTTTGATATTGCTGGTTGGGCATTTGTCGTTCGGGATCCTCGAGAGTTATCAGAAGACGTTGTTAGCAATCGCAGCGAGCATCGGCACCGAACTGATTCTTTCTCGTTTATTTTTTGGCAAGTGGCCGATTATCGCCAGCGCGTATATCACAGGCATCAGCGTGGGCATTTTGCTTCGCTCGCCGGCCTACTGGCCCTACGCGGTGTGCAGCATCGTTTCTATTGCCTCGAAGTATGTGTTGCGGGTAAAGGGCCGGCACATCTGGAACCCGTCGAATTTTGGGATTTCGGTGATGTTGTTCCTGGCGCCCGAGACGGTCGCCAGCCTGAGTATTCAATGGGGAAATTACTTGTTACCGATGGTAGTGATCTGGGTATTGGGCTCGGTGATTATTTATCGGCTGAAGCGATTTCACATCAGCGGTCTTTATGTTGCTTCGTTTCTGGTATTTGCTTTTTTGCGGAGTTGGTTGACTGGCAGTCCGTGGCAGTCGGAAATCGCGCCGATCACCGGACCAATGTACCAACTGTTTATATTTTTCATGATCACTGACCCTAAAACGACCGTGCGGTCAAAGACTGGTCAGTGCATTACGGTAATTTGTGTCGCTTTGCTGGAAATGGTGCTGCGGCTGAATCAGGTGGTCTATGCTCCATTTTATGCCCTATTTATCGTTGGGCCGTCGGCCATGCTGCTCGAAATGTGGCTGGATTCGCGACGCGCCAGTGGTGCCGGTGCCACCGTTGCTGCGTGAGCGGTTTCTGATTCGGGCAAGCCGTTTTACGTTGTCTTTCTTCCTTGCGTCAATCCTAGCGGTCGCCGGTTGGGAAGCGCCTCGTTCAGACGCGCAGCAGCCGGCCAAGTTGCGTTCACAGCAACGTCCATCAGGTCCCATACAATTCACCGACGTTACCGAGCAAGCGGGTATTCATTTCAAACACAATAGCGGAGCCTTTGGAAAAAAGTATTTGCCGGAAACCATGGGCAGCGGAGTCTGTTTTCTGGACTACGACAATGACGGCTGGCAGGACATTTTATTTGTGAACTCCATGGACTGGCTGGACCATAAGACCGGTAAATCTTTTCCGGCGCTGTACCACAACAATCACGACGGCACGTTTACGGATGTGACCCGCGTCGCAGGGCTGGCCACAGAAATGTATGGAATGGGTTGCGCGATCGGGGACTACGACAACGACGGGTATCCGGATATTTATATAACCGCAGTTGGATCGAATCATTTATTCCGCAATTTGGGGAATGGAAAATTCGCCGATGTCACCGCCAAGGCAGGTTTGAGCGATCCAGGTTTTTCCACTAGCGCGGTTTGGTTTGACTACGACAATGACGGAAAGCTGGATCTATTTGTATCGCACTACGTGGATTGGTCGGCCGCCAAAGATCAATTCTGCTCGCTGGACGGCAAGAATAAATCGTATTGCACGCCGCAGGCCTACAAGGGGCAAAGTTCGTCGCTCTTTCACAATAAGGGGGATGGAACATTCGAGAATGTCACCAAGCGAGCGGGACTATACGATCCGACCAGCAAATCATTGGGCATTGCACTGGTGGACTATGACAATGACGGCTGGCTGGATCTGTTTGTAGCAAACGATACGGAGCCGAACAAGTTGTATCGCAACAATCACAACGGAACTTTTACCGATGTTGCGATATTGTCCGGTGTGGCGTTGAGCGAAACGGGGCGAGCGCGTGCGGGAATGGGCGTGGACGCGGGTGATTATGACGGCTCCGGTCAACAGAGCCTGATCATCGGCAATTTTACGAATGAAAGTATGTCGCTATATCACAACGATGGAAGCGGACTCTATACCGATGAGGCGGCGGCGTCAGGGATCGGACAGATGTCCATTCAGTCGCTGACGTTTGGGTGTTTCTTTTTTGACTACGATCTGGACGGTTTCCTGGATATTTTCGCGGCGAACGGCCACGTGTCGGACGATATCAGCGTGGTACAGCCCAATGTGAAATATGAGCAGCGGCCGAGCATTTTTCGTAATAGGGGCAATAAGAAATTTGAAGAAGTGTCCGGCAAGCTGGGACCCGCATTGCAAACCGAGATTGTTGGGCGCGGAGCGGCGTACGGTGATTTCGATAATGACGGCGATCTCGATCTGGCGATTACGTCTAGCAACGGCCCAGCGCGACTGTTGCGCAATGACAATGGAAATCAGAACGACATGCTGCGCGTGAAAACCGTAGGAACGCGTTCGAACCGCGATGGAATTGGCGCAAAAGTCATAGTGAAAACAGACAAAGGTATGTCACAGATGCGCATGGTGAAATCGGGATCGAGTTATTTGTCACAAAGTGAAATGCCGCTCACATTTGGCCTGGGGAGGCCAGAAGAAAACAAAACGTTAACGCTGCAAATCGCTTGGCCCAGTGGCAAAACCGATTCGATCGCGGGAATCAAACCGAATCAATCCATAACGGTCCAGGAAGGGAAAGGGATTATTTCGGCCCAACTCATCGTTTTTGCGCGATCGAAATAGTCGGAGGGTGTCCCACGCTCGATTTGTAGGGTTGGTCTTCTCCTCTCCTGAACGTGAAACTCTTAAAAATTGTTGCGGTTATTTCCGGAAACCACACTTTTCCAGAAGTTGCGATATTTCGTCCTCCGTTGATTCAAGTTTGGCCGCGGAATTGAGAAGGTCGCTGGCGTCAACCGGATACCAATTGCGACGCTGAGGATTGCCCAGACCTGCGATGTTGATAGGCTCGATAGCTTGCGCGATTTCCTTGGCTAGTTCGTTTACCTCCGGTTGCGTGCATGCGTTTTTGGCGAGTTGATAACATCGACGTATCGCGGGGCCGAAGCGCAGATCATCGTGCAATAGAAATGATCGGGCCAAGTTAACTTTGCCGAGTCGTCTCGCCGATTCCGAAAAGCTGGCGGCTGCGAAATAAAGCATCGAGAGAGAGGCGAAGAGTGGGAAGCGGTCCATGGTGGCGTACAAAGCCGCGATCAAATCAGCCGCAGCAAGTAACTCGTGGTCCGTCTTAGAGGCGTAGGATTGTAGTCGCTCGGCGAATTCGGGCTTGTCCCAGTCGCGTTCGATGATTTCGGCCAACCGTGAGAGGCCTAATAACGTCAATGGAAAGCCGGTGGAGAGCAGGGGATCGACAAATCCTGCCGCTGACGGCAGCAGCGTCCAGCGTTTACCGGCGACAGCGCTGCTGCGGAAAGAAACTCGAGGCATGTAGGTAAAGGGTTGGACCGCTTGGGAATTCGCGAATTGATTCTTCAACGTGGGAATTAAATCGAGCAGCCGCTGCCAGGCTGCTGGTCCTTCTGACAAGCGCAGTCGACTAGGGAGCTTGTCAGTGGCGGCTACACCTGCGCTGGTGATCCCGTTGTTGAATTTTAGTACCCAGATCCAGCCCCCGTCGAAAATGTGATGAACCGCTGCGTCGTCCACCCGATAAGGTGGAGCCTCCGAATCCTGGTCAGATATCTGTTCCGCAAAACGCCCAACGCCGGTGAAATGACTAAAAAGCGCTTGCGTGGCAGGAAATTCAGGGAGCGGCGACTCTTCGAGTGCGAGAGCACGATGGAGAAAACCACGTGGACCAGTCGCGTCGACCAGGAATTTCGCTTGAACACACAAGTCCTCGTTGTGGCGGCGGCCATCCAGGCGAATCTCGTTTTCCGATTCTGAGACGCTTTGCAAGGTCACCTCATCCAGATATGGCACTCCAAGTTTTTGTGCTTCGTTGACGAACAAATGATCGACTTCCGCGCGATACCAGTGCGTGTCGGCGATTCGATCGTGTGGGCTGGCGGCGACTAGCAGTTGCCGTTCATGCTTTGGATCGGTCATTGCGGGCATGCCGAGGATATGGTGATAAAAGGTGAAGCCGCGTTTGAGGCCGCAAGCCACGTCCGGATAGGCCTGCTGCCAACTTCCCCATTTTGAAAGCGGCGTAATCCCGGGAAGACCATAACGTGTTGCCAAAGTCTCAAGCAGGATGTTGGATAACGGCGTGGAAGATTCGCCGATGGCAAAGCGCGGGTGCTTGTTTTTTTCCAGGAGAATAACCGAACGTCCCAACTGATGAGCGACCATGGCAAGCAAACTACCGCCAAAGCCTGAGCCAACTACAGCAATGTCGTACGTTTCGTTCAATTTGCGGAGTCGCAACTCTGACAGCGCACGGGCGCGACATTAATCTGGGAAAAATTCATCCGACGCAGACGTGCGATGCGCGGGGTTTTGCACGCGGTGCAAGATGGAATGTTGTCGGCGTCCCATAAATCTGCGAAGACGCGTCCGCGCTTAGAGCCCAGGCCATAACTCAACGACGCCTCCAAGGTCTCCAGCCGAGGCGCTGAAAATTGCCCGTTAGCGGCGAGAGCTTCCATTGCGCCGTTACCGCCGCGAGTCGGAATGAG
This sequence comes from Candidatus Acidiferrum sp., assembly GCA_036270765.1. Taxonomy (GTDB): domain Bacteria; phylum Acidobacteriota; class Terriglobia; order Acidiferrales; family UBA7541; genus Acidiferrum. The sequence goes on along the minus strand of DATBBY010000064.1, from coordinate 36,185 downwards.
AGTGACCGCAGTGGCGCCGCAATCGAAAGCGAAATCAATAGAGCGCTGCGCCCAAAAGACGGCGTCGGCAGGCTGCATGAATGGTGGCTGCACAAGGATGAAAACGCGCAGGTCGATATTGTGCTCGCCCAAGAACGTCGCCGCCGTTGAAAATTGGTTCAGCGTCATGCGCTTATTGAGTTTAGGCAAAACCTCGGGGTGTACCGTTTCCAGACCCATGGCAATTTCGAGGCGGCATTTCAAGCGATCCCGAAAGCGCAAGCAGTCGTCACCAACCAAAGCAGGATGATTTTCTACGATCAGTCGTTCGAAGTTGTTGGCTTTCCCAGCGATCGCCGGATGGTCTTCGACAGGTATCGCGCGGGCGTCAAAAAAGCTTCCGCTATTGTAAAGCTTCAACACGCGGGCCGCAGGAAGTTGCGATAATGCGAAATCGATCTGCGCAAGAATCACGCCTGCTGGAACTGCGGTAGTCAATGTGTTGCGCCATAAATCGCACATCACACAACGCCAGGGACATTCTCGATTGGTCAAAAAAATGGTTGCCACCGGAAGAACGTCGCCCGAAGCGGATAATTCCTGTTCAACAAAAAACAAGTATGGCTTCCGTGGATCCAGGGTATCGCGCGCTGGCCTCCGCTCGAGAACCCATTTGTCGCGTTCCAGATTGGTTGCGGGATACAACGACGTCAGTGGGCTTATAGACAAGATGCTCACAAATATAGCGACAGAAATTGTTTGCGGTAATCCGGTTCCCGCGAAGGCAGTTGGCGATGCATATCGACTTCCGGCAGGGCGCCATGTTGAAACCGGCGTTTCGGAAACACCCGCATCCGCATTCCGGTTACGGCTTCCACTCCGCGTGACACGATCTCCCCTTTAAGTTCGTACAGACGCGCCACGTCATAGCCGGTCAAATCGACAAAGGGAATCGCTTCCGCCACCGCAATAACATTGGGGCGCGTGAATGGGCTGAAACCACAGAAGCCGTAGTGATGTGCCGGTGCATACGTGCGTGTATACGATCGACTCAACCCCCCACTGTAGGTCAGGGAATGTTTTATTTTGCCGACGCCCCAGCCTTCCTGGTAAAGCATCTGGTTATTGACGACGCTGCGGATCGTGAGTTCAGGATTCTCCTCGATGGGATAATCCTTTAGGTTTTCGTCTCCTCCATCGCCGTCGAGCAGATAACGCCAGTCTGGATAGCGTTCGCGAATGCCGCGGCACAGTGCCAATGCCATAGTGCCCGACTGAACATCGAGAGGTTTGTAGTCCTCGACGATACGAATCGTTTCTCCGGCATCTAGCGCAGACGGATCGGCTTCGATGGGCTCCAGAAACAATTCAAGGTTGAGAGATTCTAGGAATTTGCGGGATTGCTCAAGATCGGGGCCGCGGCCAAAATCCAGAACAAAGGCTTTTAGTCGCGAGAGATTCATGCCCAGTTTGCGCATCACGTGATAGGTAGTCAGAAATACGCTGCCGCTGTCGATTCCGCCCGAAAAGCACACACCTAATGGTTCGCCGGCAGGCACGTGCCGGAGCCAAAGGGAAATTTCTTCAGCCAGCGCGGAAATGTAAGCCGTACCGAGTTCATCCACATTCGCCGGCAGGGAATTGCTTTGCGGCGTGAAGAAGCGGGTATAAACCGGGTCGGGGTCCGGGCAACCGATCAATTGAAGTTCGACGATGTGATGCGCGGGAACCATCCTTGTATAGCTGGGATGAAATTGCCCATCGAGCCGCTGGTTTTTCAGCCAGTTGTATATGGCGTCGATGCGATGAGCGACGATGAGGACTGGTCCTTCCTGCCGTTTCGCCAAAAAATAACGCATAGGGCGATCCAAGGAGCGGGCCATTTTTACGGTCTTGCCGCAGCGGGCCACCAGCGCAAACGAGCCTGAGATTTTATTTACTTCGTGAGCTGTTGAATTGAGGATGATTTGTCGCGCCTCGTCGCTAGTCATCCCAAAGAGTTGGTTGGCTTCTGGTTCGGTTAAATCCACGACCCTTTCGACATAATGATCTTGCATGCGGCCTCGCGTGGCTGAGACGATTTATTGTGGAACAGAAATTATACGTCAGGAGGAGCGGAGGGCAAGGGATGTCCAGCCTGGAGAGCGTGGAAGGGCATCGGTCAAAAAAATGGGCCATTCGAATATCGAATGGCCCCTCGTAAAGCGCAGTTCACAGCTATTATGGTTTTCCGTGCGGATCGCGTTCCTTTTGTTGAGGCCTGCTCTCCTGTCGGGGTCCACTGTTGTGCTGCTGCGGAGGCGCAGACCTTTCATAATTTTGCGCTGGCCTGGCGGCGCTGGAGTGCTGCGCAGTCTGGTGATCGGCTGCATTGGTGCGAGCATTAGAGGGCCGCTCCGAGGAAGCGATTCGCGTGTTGGAATGCGAAGTATTGGTTGGCTGCGTGGTATTGGTTCGGTTCACGTTGACGCCGCGAGAGGCGTTCGTTTGAGTCGCGTTGCTCGGGCGGTCGTTGCGACCCCCGTTGGTCCGCGCATTGCTCGAATTGAAGGAATCGCGTGCATTCGAGCGAGTATTCGATGCGGCGGCGGCGTTGGGGTGCACCACTCCGCGGTCGTTGAAAGCGCCTGGCCTCGGTGTGGCTACAACATTCGGGCGTCCGTGATTCACGGAAGCGAATTGGGAACGATCCGAGCGCGCGGCGTGCTCGTGTTGCGCTTGCACACTGGTGGCCTGAATATGCTGTTCTCGGGCTGCCTGTCGTTCCTGCGCGCTCTCTTGCGCGCGAATGCCGCCGTTGCCGCCGTTATAGCTAACGCGGGTCGAATTGTTATAGTTGTTGGTGATTCTGGTGTTGTAGGTATTGTGAATGACAGTCACATTGACGTTGTTCACGGTGCGATTGTAGGCGAAATGCCCGCCTTCCCAGCGTCCACCCAGATAGCCGACTCCAACGTAGCCGAAGCCATAATTCACGCCACCGTAAAATCCGACGTGCGGTCCCCAATAACCGGCGTGCCAGAAGTAGCCGCCATGGCCCCAACCCCAATAGCCGGGAGTCCAGAGAACGCCGACGCGGGGAGCCAACACCCAGGTGCCGGGAACCCAATAATAATCGTCATCTCCGTAGGCCCAATAACCAGGAGTCCAGATATAACCTTCACCGGGGCATATCGGCTGCTCGTAAACCGGCAATGCTGGCGGGGCGACCCGTACCGCAATGCCCACGCTGATTTGAGCGAAAGAGGCCGCCGGTATGGCGAACATGATGGCAGCAAGTAAGACCGTTCTTATGGAATGGCGCATAATAGTCCTCTTTCCTAAGTATGCTTTCGGCTGCGGGTGATTCTATAAAGAAGTGAAGCTAGCGCACTGTAAAGATAAACCCTCACCAGGCAGAAAGTCGCAATGGTAGGCAGACGAGTTTCGGGCAGCGCGAAGATGTAGGCTAACTTGTAGTTAGCGTTTACAACACGGAAATCGCTGCATGCGAGTTACAAAGCGGGTAACATAGGATGCAAATCAATAAGACCCTGTCGGGTCTCGAAATGGGAAGGGGCCCCATTCTTGCGAATACTTATTGCGGATGACCACGAAGCTGTTCGAAAAGGTGTATGCGCGATATTATCCTCTCGGGCGGACGTCCAAGTGTGCGGCGAAGCCGAGAACGGCAAGGATACGATCGAAAAGGCCAATGCGCTTAAACCAGACCTGATTATTCTGGATATAACGATGCCGGTATTAAGTGGATTCGAGGCCGCGCGCGAAATTCGAAAGACCCTGCCAAATGTGCCGATTCTTATTCTTTCGATGCACGAGAGCAACCAATTGGTCGGTGAAGCCAAAAGGATAGGGGTCCAGGGATACGTGACAAAGACCCAGGTAGGGATGACGTTGTTAGAGGCTGTGGACAGGTTACTGCGTCACGAGACTTTTTTTCCGGAGCGGCTTGCCCCTTCGGAGTCAGCGGTTCAAGCAGTCTAGGCCATACACCTCCTTGTCATTGTCGGCGTTCCGGTTGGTCAACGCTCACATAAGTGTTATAAGAGAACTTGTACGGGAGTTAGTTGGGCACTTAATTTGAAAGGCCAGGTTTTAGCCGTGGATAAACCACCTCTTGGAACCGAACAGAAGTCGCTCAGGCCGCGTGGCGACGCGATGCAGATCCTGGTTGCTGATGATCACGATATCGTTCGCCGCGGTTTAAAACAATTACTAAATTCGAGGCCGGGCTGGGAAGTTTGCGCGGAAGCGAGCACCGGTCGCGAAGCTGTAACGCTCGCAGAGCAACTGAAGCCCAAAGTGGTAGTGATGGATATCAGTATGCCGGAGCTGAACGGACTGGAAGCGGCGCGAAAGATCTTAAAGGTTTTGCCCAAGACGGAAATTGTAATTTTGACGCTGCACTTTTCGGATCAGTTGGTGCGCGAAATCCTGGCTTCGGGCGCTCGCGGCTACATTATGAAGTCGGACGCCGACCGGGACCTGGTGGCGGCGGTGGAAGCGGTCGCCAATCATCGGTCATATTTCACGGCCCGAGCCGCAGACATGGTTTTGAATGGATTCAACGCGGGAAGCCACGCGCCCGACCCAGGGACGGTGTTGCGAAACCGGTTGACGCCCAGAGAACGCGAAATTGTGCAGTTGCTTGCAGAAGGGAAGAGCAGCAAAGAAGTCGCGGTTTCTCTGAATATTAGCGTGAAGACGGCGGAAACGCATCGCGCGAATATTATGAGGAAACTGGAACTGCATTCGGTGAGCGAATTGGTGCGTTACGCGGTAAAGAATCAAATTATCGAAGCTTGATCTCGAGTGGTTTCTTCCTTATCTACCTCCACATGTTGCGGATCGGTCTCGGCACCACAGTTTCACCGGTGTGTGGCTTTTCCCGCGTGAAGTTGCGTTATCCTGGAAAAATGCATCTCATTGAGTGATTATCAATAAGGAGCGTGGGCGGATGCTTTGCAATCATCAGGTGCGCCAGGCGAAGGCCTATGCGATCGGTGTGGCTACGGCTGCGTTGCTGGCCGTGTCATCGGTATGTTGTATGTCGCTTGGAGCGCAGCAACAAGGCCCGCTGCCGTCTCCCCCGAGTTCCAGCGGGCCTCAAAACACGCCCGCAACCCCCGCACCGGCGACAACGTCCCAAGGCGCGAGCTCGACTATTTCCAATCAACCGGCCGCGCTGCCCGTAGACCAGATCACTCAACGTTTCGCGGCGCGCGAGGCGGAATTTAAGAAGGAACGAGACAACTACACGTATACGCAAACGTTCGTAATACAAACCATTGATGGCGACGGGATGGCCGACGGTGAGTACCAGATGAGGAGCGATATTCTTTTTACCCCCGACGGGAAACGCTACGAGAAAGTGACGTATGCGCCGGCTTCGACGCTGCAGAGAATTCAGATGTCCCAACAGGACCTGGATGACCTGGAGCACGTGCAGCCCTTCGTGCTCACCACCGAAGAATTGCCAAAATACGATATCAAATATGTGGGACGCGAAAACGTCGATGAACTCAGAACCTACGTTTTCGATGTCGGTCCCAAGAAGCTGGAGAAGAACCAGCGATATTTTCAAGGGCGCATCTGGGTGGATGACGCCGATCTGGAGATCGTAAAGACCGATGGCAAAGCGGTTCCGGACATCAAGAAACACGGTCAGGAAAATGTGTTCCCGCGGTTTGAGACGTTTCGCGAAAATATCGAGGGGCACTACTGGTTTCCTACGTATACGCGGGCGGACGATATGCTGCAATTCAGCACTGGGCCTGTGCATATTCGCATGACCGTGCGTTACGCGAACTACAAACGGTTCGGGGTAACCATCAAGGTTGGAGCTCCAACGCAGGTACAGCCCGAGCACCCGTAGTCTCCACAATCCGCATCTTCCGGCTACTCAACGCTACGAGCTAGTCGCTAATGTTTGCTAAGCAGCACAATGGTCACACCAGCGCACACGATCAAGACGCCGATCCATCGCTGAGCGCTGATACGCTCCCGCAGGAATAGCACCGCGCCCACTGCACCGGCAGCATAGCTGAGGGCAGTAACTGGAACCACGAAGCTCACGTTTTCAAAGGACAACGCGGCCAAAAGCGCGAAAAACGCCACCGTCATCATGGCGATGCCAATCCACATCCAAGCCACGGTTAGGGCTTTTAAAACAAACCGCACTAACGCGACTGGCCGGAAATCGGTGACCTCGCCAATTTGCTTCATGGCGCGGGTCACGCAAAGCTCGCCGCCGGTGCCGGCCACCACGATGACGCAGAGTAAAAGGAATTCGCGCACGTCAGACTTTGACCGCGGTGGTTCGGGGTGGAGTGTGCCCCACTATCAGTACACCAAGGCAAATCACGGCAATCCCGAACCAACGGAATGGCGATATCACCTCACCGAGCAGGAGATAGCCGAGTAGCGCGACCATGGCATAGGAAAAGGACGAAGCCGGCTGTACGTAGCTATAATCGGCCCAGGTTAGCACCAGCATGTAAGCCACAAAAAACGTCAGTAAGGACGCAACGCCCAGCCAGATGTACCCGGAGGAGCATATGCGGACAAAAACGGTCCACAAATCAGCCACCGTCCAATGCGTCGCGGGGCCGACGGTTTTCATGCCTTTGCCGAGCAATACATTGCCCAGCGGGGCGAACACTACAATCATTAAAATCAGCAAAAAAGTCTTAAAATGTAAGCCAGGTGACTCGGTCATTGATCGGCGATGCCTTTGATGTCCCCAAATCTAAGAGTCTAAAGTTTACTTGATGTTCCTGAATCTCCCCAATGCTGGAATGGCATTTGGCCTCGTGTCGATTGTGCGGGGAACGGTCTCTGCGGCATGGAACACCTCTTTTTGATATTCTTTCATCAGGGTGTGCCGGCAGCCACGGGCGTCATGTACCAGGGAAGCTTCGGTCGCGGAGGAATCGAAATGGGAGAGGTGCGATAATTTCACCGTTTTTCCAGTATTTCGTTCTGGTCGTCGCGGCCATTCCGTTTATTTATTATCTGATCGCAATTTATAGTTCCGTAAGATTTTTCACCAGTGTTCCACGCAATAAGACGCAGAAATCCGATTTCACCCCTCCCATCAGTAATTTGAAGCCGGTGCGCGGTCTGGACCCGGAGGCGTACGAAAACTTCGCAAGTTTTTGCCGGCAGGATTATCCCGAGTTTGAACTGTTGTTTTGCGTGCACGACCAGTTTGATCCTGCTGTGCCGGTGCTTGAAAAACTGGTTCGTGATTTTCCGAGCTGCAAAATCAAGATTTTATACGGTTCCGGACGCAATGCCATCAATGACAAAGTGGCAAAGTTGGTGCGCTTGGTGAACGAGGCCCAGCATGAAGTGCTGGTGATTAACGATAGCGATGTACGGGTGAAGCCGGACTATTTCAGGACGGTGGTCACGCCGTTGCAGGATCCGAAAGTGGGCGGAGTTACCTGTCTGTATGTTTCCGTGGATGACACCACCATGGCGCAGAGTTTTCAATCCATTGGGATGATTTCTGATTTTTATCCGGGGGTCATGGTCGCATGGTTGCTTGACGGGGTTAAGTTTGCATTTGGGCAAACTATTGTGACGACCCGAAAGTTGCTCGCTGGTTTCGGTGGATTTCAGGCATTAGAGAACCGGCCCGCCGACGATCTGCTGACAGGTCGGTTGATTGCCGCGCAAGGTGTAAGGGTGGAGATGCTTCCTTATGCGGTTCAGACGGTGGCGGATTATCAATCGCTGGGCGGGCTGTTGATCAAGCGGCTGCGCTGGATGACGGTAATGCGCCATATGCGTGCATGGGGGCACGCTGGTTTGATTTTCACCCAGGGGCTGGCGTGGTCATTGCTTGCGGTGGCAGTACATCCGACGCTGGCGGTTGCGGCATTTTATTTTGGAATGTATTTGATGCTGCGTACAGTGATGACTTTGTGCGTTGGGAGCTGGGGGCTGCGAGAGAAAAACTTGTGGAAGACCCTGCCGCTTTTTGTGACCTGGGATGCGACGGCGTTTTTTATCTGGCTGGCCAGCTTTGTGCGCCGAGGGATTCGTTGGCGAGGCGTGGATTATATTGTTAAGGGCGGGATGCTGGTGCCGGGTCGGCAGCCCGCGCAAAAGCTGGATGAGGTTGGCGTCCGGATAAAATAAGTCGCAATGCATTCGCAATGCATTCCCTCATAAGATGGGCGCAAAAATTGCTATAGCTGGGGCCGGGATTTATGGAGCAACGGCGGCAATCCGGTTAGCTGAGCGGGGGCATCACATCACGCTGTTCGATCCTCTGGGCGTGATGCGCGCAGCATCGGCCATCAATCAGTATCGCGTGCACTCCGGTTATCATTACCCGCGTAGTCCAGAAACCATCACCGAAACTCTGGAGGCCAGGCGTGAATTTATTCAAGAATTTGCGCCGGCCATCGTTCAAAACAGCCACCACTATTACGCCATTCCACGGGAGGGCTCGCGCACGCACCCCCAGGAATACGAGCAAATCATGCGGTCACATGGGCTCCCGCTGCGAGCATGTCGGCCGGAGTGGATGGATTTCGAGTACATCGATCGGTGTTACGAGGTCGAGGAAAACATATACGACCCTGATCTGCTGCGTTCGGTGATCGAGTCGCGATTAAATGGCCTGGAAATAAAATTTGAACAGGGCTCTTTTTTGCTGGAGATGCGGGGCAATTACGATTTCGTGGTGTGGGCAACGTACGGAATGGGAGCAAGCCGCGATATCTTCAGGATTGCGAAATATCAAGTGGCAGAGAAAATTTTGATCGCGTTGCCGGCTGAATTGCAGGGGATAGCGTTGGTGGTCGTCGACGGACCCTTTACGGCATTTGACCCTTACGGCGGATCGCATCATTCATTATTTGGTTCCGCGAAGCATACAAATCATTGGACTACCTCCAATCCGGAAGAGCCGATCCCTGAACGGTATTTGGGCGTATTGAACCAACGTGAATTTGTGCCATTTGTAGATACCAGATTCGAAGCTATGCGAGAAGATTGCTGCCTGGCAGTGCCGGCGGCAAAGCGCGCGAAGTACATTGGTTCACGGTTCACCTTGCGAGTGGTGGAAGACAATCCGGAACAGGACCGCCGGATTTTATACGTCCGCGACGGTCTTCCGGGCGAGATTCATATTTTTTCGGGCAAGGTGGTCGGTGCGCCGAAGGCGGCCAGAATGGTTTGCGACCAGATCGCCGCTCATGGCTAGCGGCAACAGTCCGGCGTATCTCATCGTTGGTAGAGGCCGTTGGGGCGCCCGAATGCATGCCATGCTGACCGGCGAAGGGCGACGCGCGGAATTCGCATCGGGTCTGCGCAGGCAGAGCAACGAGAGCAGTGGCGCGCACGAATCGCGACTAGCGCAAATATTTTCAGACAGCTCGGCGCAGGTCGTTTGGCTTTGCGTGCCTCCCGAAACGCACGTACCAACTTTAATTCGAGCAGCATTTGCCGCGGGTTCGCACGTGATTGTCGAGAAGCCGTGGATATATACGCGGGCAGAAACCACGGAATTACAAGACGCTGCGACCAGAGCAGGCTTAAAGGGCGGAGTTCATTTCGAGTATTGCCTGTTATCCGAGATTGAAAATTGGCGGCGGCAGTACGAACAACAGGATGGGTTGGAATTTGGCGGCACATTCAATGTACACGCCGCCGATCATTTAGGGATTTCGGCCATGCAAAACCTCGGATCGCATCTCATGGCCATGCGCGAGTACGCCGTTCCGCATTCACGCCTATCGGAAATTCATTGCGGATACGAGTTGCCAGATGAACGAATGGTGTGGCTGGACTCTGCCAACCTGAGAATTGCGAGCATCGATTTTCTAGGCAGCAAGGAGCCTATAGTGCAACGCTTTTTGGCGCTTTTTGAAAATAGTCTGAGCGGGACGCCATTCCCGTTTGATTTTGATTTCGCTCAACGCGTGAACGAAAATCTGCGTTAAGCAACGGCTAGCGTTTGGCCTTGCCGGCCTGGACTCCACTGTTTTCGGCGCCACCGAGTGTGGCACGAGCTGTCATGCTTTTTTGCAGGCGGCGGTCGTTCCGTGGTTCGCGCCAATTTACCTGCGGCATCATCAGCGAAGCGTCGACGCGGTCGCGGTACTTCATCGCGATGTTTACCAGTGAATCCAGCAAAGCATCGGACAGCAAATGTGGTTGCAATCCGAGGTCGATTAGTTTGGAGTGTTTCGCATTGTAGTAATGCTGTTCGGACTCCACGCGAGGATCGGGCAGATGGTCAATCTCCACGTTCATGGAAAGCTTTTTGCCTGCGGCTTCAACCATCCGTGCCAGTTCTAATACCGAAAATTGCTCGGTGAATTGGTTATAAACGCGGCACTCGCCGGCCTTTGCAGGATTCTCGCAGGCGATTTCAATACAGCGCACCGTGTCGCGGATATCCAGGAAGCCACGAGTTTGTCCTCCTGATCCGTAAACTGTCAGCGGCTGACCGATGGCGGCCTGGACGCAGAAGCGATTCAATACCGTGCCGAATACATCGTCATAGTCGAAGCGATTGATCAAGGCCTCGTCCAGTTCGACTTCGTCGGTCATCGTTCCGTACACCACACCCTGATTCAGATCCGTGGCGCGAATGCCCCAGATTTTGCAGCAGAACATGATGTTGTGGCTGTCGTGAACTTTGGAGAGGTGATAGAAGGAGCCCGCTTGCTTGGGATAAGGCAGCACATCCTTGCGGCCGTTGTGTTCAATGGTGATGTAGCCTTCTTCGATATCGATATTCGGAGTGCCGTATTCACCCATGGTACCGAGCTTGATGAGGTGGCATTGGGGGCGCAGCTCACGAATGGCGAAGAGCACGTTCATGGTGCCCACCACGTTATTTACCTGGGTGAAGATGGCGTGCTTGCGGTCGATCATCGAATACGGAGCGGACCGTTGCTCCGCAAAATGCACGATGGCGTCGGGCTCAAATGCTTTGATGGTGGATTCCAGAAAATCGTAATCGGCCACGTCGCCGACGAACAGTTCGATAGTCTTACCAGTTATTTTTTGCCAGATGCGCAGACGGTCGGAAAGCGGTCTGATGGGAGTAAGAGTCTGAGCGCCGAGCTCATGATCCCACTGGCGGCGTAAAAAATTGTCGACAATGGCGATGGCATGGCCTTTTTGCGACAAATACAAAGCTGTGGCCCAACCGCAATATCCGTCACCACCGAGTACGGCGATTTTCATATGGCTCCTAATACTTTGTTTTCAACTTAGACCTGCTGGTCGTGTACCGGATTTTTCTTAAGGCTAGGAATCAAAATATGGCATCAAGAATATAACGTTTAAAAGCTTGGCTCGAGACGAACATAACCATTATTGCGGTTATTCGTCCAAGGTGTAAACACTTGATATCAAAATCGCAAAAATTATTTAGGGACGGAAAATGCCACTTTGTCTGGCAAAGGATGATTAGTCAATACGACTTTGCCACCACTGTGTGCCACCGGATTTAATTGCTCCCCGAGTACGGTATTAATACGCGGGAGTTGGCCATCTTCCGCGACCAGGTAATAACGATCCGCATCGCGCCACAGCGATTGCATTCGCGCGTCATCGATAAAAATGTCGGCGGCGCCCGGAGCGTAAGAGCCGTATTCCAAATTGTTATAGCGGCCGTTCCAGATTAAAGGGTCACGGTTGGTGTAGAACCACACAGATGAAAATTCATAATACGGGTATGCGGAGATTAGCTTTCCTGGGGGAGAACGCAGAATTACTTCGGCGAGCGGCCTGGTGGACAAAAAGGGATCGAACGCCACCATAGCCAACCGCGCGGCGTGGAAAAATACGACCATCATGATGGCAGTAGCTAGAAACGCTCGTTGGCCCTTCCACTTAACATTTCCAACCACACCAATGAGAAAGGCCACAACAGCCAACGCTAGCGGAAGCCGGAGATAGGCAAACGAACGCAAGGTCAAGTCTTCCATGTGACCCAGCGAAAGAGTGTAAGCCTCGGGGTTGTAACTAAGCGCCACGGAGATGTCTGCCGGTGTGGGAACGTGCCGCACAGCGTACAGAATGCCTATGCCTGCCACGGCGCAACAAGTGACCAGCACGCCGAGAACTCGCGTACCCACCTGGATCCATTTGTCGCGGGTGGCCATAGCGCAGCCCAGCAGCAAAGCAAACGCTGGGTAGCAGGGCATCGAATAATATTCCTGTGTGGTGGAGAAGGTAAAAAATATCAGGAGGAAGCCGATCCAACATAAAGCCAGCAGGCGGGTCTGGCCGGCACGATCGACGGGCTTGAAGGACAATTTAAAGATCGCCGGGATGTACACGCTCCAGGGGAACAGCCATATCAGATGGAAGAGCCAGAAATAGAGACGCGGGACAGTGTTGTAATCGCGCGGGTAACGAAGATTGAGGAATCGCAGGAACTGTTCATTCATGAAGAAAAACCACAAGAAGCCGTGATACTCGCCGGGGCCGCTGTGGAATGAAAAAGAAAAATATGGCGGATTGTGGAGTGTAGCCAGCACGTGCCATGGTCCCGCGACTAGCAGCACGATAAGCGCGCCGCTGAAGGGATGAAGACGCTTCCAGGTTTGGAGGCTGAATAAGTGGTGCGTCACTGCCAAATAAATCAGCGCAGTGAACACCGGAAAGACGATGGCTACCAGGCTTTTCAGAAGCAAGCCAAGACCAAGGCTTACCGCTAAAATGATGGCCCACAAGCGAGGGTTGGTCTCCTGAGGATCGAGGGCTCGAAGGAATGCCCACATCGCCAAAGCAATCGTAAAGGTCAGCATTACATCTGGAATCAAAATGCGAGTGAATAGAAATAATCCGGTGCACGTGGCTATACACAGCCCTGCGTAGAAGCCGGCCTTCTTTCCAAACGCCCAAATGCCGAACGCAGTCGTAAGCAACGCGAGCGCAATAGAAGAAAGCGCGTAAGGGACTCGCGCGGCCCAATCGGAAATTCCCAACAACCCATAAAAGACGGCATTAATCCAATAATGGAGCGGAGACTTTTCCAGGTAGATGACGCCGTCCAGGCGTGCGGTCACCCAATCGCCGGAGGTCAGCATGTTCCTGGCAATTTGCGCTTGCACGGCGTCCACATCGTCCATCAGGGAAGGAGGCGAGACGATACATCCCAGATAGATTGTGCCGGCGATCAAAAAAACTATTAGATAGATGAGCCAGTTTTTGCGTAAGCCAATACTTTCTGGGTCGCGCGCGGACTGGTTTGAATCTGCCATTTGTTCATCCACAAAAACAGAATCAGTAAACCCCACAGGTGGTAACCGATATTGGCTTTTCTTTCGAGATGAAGACGAACAAATTTCAGAAGGACTTCAGAGTTAAAAAGTTCAGCATGCTCAGTGGCACCAGCTTGCAAGGTGTCTAGCAGGAGGTCACGGAGTGGGCCGCGCAGCCAGTCATGGGCTGGAATGTCAAAACCGATTTTCTTACGGGTGAGGACGGCGTGCGGCAGCTTCTCGCGCATGAGCTCGCGCAAAATGAATTTTTGCTGCGAGCCTCGAATCTTGAGAGCGGAGGGCAAAGATGCGGCAAATTCCACGATGCGGTGATCAAGAAAAGGAGGGCGGACCTCCAGGGACTGGGCCATGCTCATGCGGTCGCTTTTGGTGAGGATATCGTCGGCCAGGAAGTATTTTTGATCGAGCCAAAGAAATGCAGCCAAGGAGTCTTTGCCGGCGGGCAGTTTCGACATTTCCTCCAGGATCTGTCGGAGCGAATGAGGAAGTCGCGCGCGCACGAGAGCGACTTTTTCAGTATCTGAGAACGTTCCGTTCCAGTAGGTGTGGGCGCGCGTGGGATGCAGCAGACTGCCTTCTAGAAAACGCTGGAGTTTATATTCAAAGCCGATTTTTTCATCTGAAACGGGCCAGTGGCGAATGGCCGCCAATGCCAAGCGGCGCGCAATGGCGGGGACCGCGCGCGCATGCCGCGCAAGATCATTGGCTCGATAAGTAAGGTAGCCGCCAAAAAGTTCGTCGGCTCCTTCTCCGCTGAGCGCCACGGTGGTGCGCGTTTTGCTCAGCTTGGATAAGAACCATACTGGCAATGCGCCAGCATCCGCGGTTGGCTCATCCGCGTAGTAAGCGAATTCTTCTATTGCACCGCGCAAATTAGTCTCAGGAGGCAAATCCATTTCGTGATGATCAGTGCCGTACTGTTTCACGACTTGATGAATATATTTCGTCTCATCGAAGCTGCGGCCGCGGAAGGAAATGGAAAACGTCTTGAGCTGTGAGCTTGAGGCTTGTGCGGCATAGTGCAAAATTGCCGAAGAATCGATGCCTCCACTCAGCCACACACCCAAGGGAACATCGGAGAGCAAATGCTCGCGAAGAGCGCTTTGCATCAGACTATCCAGTTCTTCCTTGGCGGAATTCAGGCTCCAGTGGTTCGACGGGCCGAATGGCAAACGCCAGTATGAATCCGAAGTTATTTGACCATCGCGCCATTCCAGCCAGTAACCAGGCGGAAGTTTTTCGATGCCGTCGACCAGGGTCCACGGACAGGGAACATAGTTTAGAGACAGGTAACAATCCAGGCCCGCAAGGCTGATACTGCGTTCTATTTCCGGATGAGCGAAAATCGCTTTGAGTTCCGAGCCGAAGAAAAGGTCTTCGCCCTGGCGACTGATGTACAGCGGCTTAATGCCTATGCGGTCGCGTGCCAGAACGATGCGCTTCTCGGATTTGCACCATAACGCAATCGCGAACATGCCGCGCAGGCGAGAAAAGCAATCTTTGTCCCATTCGAGAAAAGCGTGCAGAACGGTCTCGGTGTCGGAGTGCGATGTGAAACGATGTCCGCGCTCCTCGAGTTCGCCTCTCAGTTCCAGGTGATTGTAAATTTCCCCATTGAAGACAATTCCGGTGTCGCCGTCATCGGAAAGGATGGGCTGATCCCCTCCATGCAAATCGATGATTTTGAGGCGAGTGGCACCCATGGAAAATAATTGGGATTCGAAGACACCGGTTTGGTCAGGCCCGCGGTGGATCAGCGTGCCGGTGGCGGCTCTAATGCGATCCGAGGGAGCTTCCCAATTTTTAGTAGTGAAGCCGGTTATTCCACACAAATTCTGAGACCTCTCATGGACAACGCACAAATGTCTCGGTTGTCCGGCTTCATCCAAACCCGCGGTGTTCGGAGGTGCTTGGCGAATCGGCGATCGTTCTGCCAGTGATGGTATTGCAGAAGATCAATCGTGATTCGATTCTATCCGTGGAGGTTCCCTGTGAGCAAATCTCGTAATGCCCGTGAACCCCAGGGCTATGAGCGGTGGTGTCAAATCGATCCATGGTCACAGGGCTGATCCACGCCGCGCGACGAGAATCTTTGCCGTCGTTATCGCCTGTCCTACATGCCTTTGGGTGTGATCGGCGATGTGTACGAGAAGGCCTGCGACGGTAGTCGGCAGATTCTTTCTGCCGACGATGCGCGGTTGATTCAGAGTATCGGCCTGTTCGCCGAGCTTCAGAATTCGAGCGGAACTATCTGCTAAAGCCGCGGACAGCTCGCTAAAGATTTCAGTCTTCAAACATTGAGAGTCGGCCTCACCGGTTAATGCCTGTCGTTGTCGTTCATTGAGTTGGCGTCCTTCGGCATATGTCAGTAATCGACCCAGACTGCGCGCTATATGTCGAAGATGAAACGCGATGGACGGCAGGCCCGAAGGCGTGGCCATCAATTCCGGTTCACTCAAGTCGCCACACCAAAAGGTCAGGTCTTCCTGGGCGAGTTCGAGAGCGTGAAGCACCGCGCGAGGCACAGCAGGGATTTCCAAATGAGTGCCTCGCAACCACGGTCAGGCTGGGATTTCTTCATGGCTCACGCTCGCGGCGATTTTTCCTGCAGCATATCCCACAGTTTTTTAGAAACATCGCCCAACTGCGTCCAGCGCCGATTGAGTTTAAAATGAAACAAAATGGCCTGGGTGCGGCTTGCTCTGACAGCGAGGCGTGCGCTAGAGTCTCGATTCGGTTTGAATCCGATCCATGACTACAAAACAACTGAAGACCAATGCTGCGCCGCGTGAAGTTGAGAATGTGCACGAAAGTGTGCGCGTGCTTATCCCCCGGGAGCGCATCAAAAAGCGCATTAAGCAACTGGCGCACGAAATCCGCCGGGATTTTGGGGACCAACCGCTGCACCTCGTGGGCGTTTTGAAGGGGGCGGTATTTTTTCTTGCCGACCTAGCCAGGCAAATACCTGGGGAAGTTTCTTTTGATTTCATCGCGGTATCGAGTTATGGAGACGAAATGCATTCGTCCGGTCAAGTGCGGCTGACCCGAGACCTGGACTCCAACATTGAGGGGAAGATTGTTATCGTCGTTGAAGATATTCTGGACACCGGGATGACCATGCATTATTTGCTAAGTATTTTTCAGCAGCGCAAGCCTAAGCACTTGCGCGTGGCCGCACTTCTGGATAAACCCGAAAGACGAATAACCGCGGTGCAGGCCGACTATGTGGGATTCAGGATTCCGAACGAATTTGTGGTGGGCTATGGGCTCGATTATGCTGAGCGTTATCGCAACCTGCTGGATGTTGGAATATTGACTATTGGGAAAGCGGAGAAGAGGCGGAGAGGCTTCAAAAAGTGAGCGAACAGCCCACGAATAGCGCTGGTGTGGCCGCGCTGATCGATCACACTTTATTAAAGGCGGAAGCTACGCGAGGCGACATTGCGCGTATTTGCAGGGAAGCGCTGCAATATCGCTTTGCATCGGTGTGCGTAAATTCAGTGTTTGTTAAGGAGGTCTTCGAAGCAGTTCGCAAGTCAACGGTTAAAACTTGTGTTGTGGTTGGATTTCCTCTAGGCGCTAATTTGCCGCAGGTAAAGCTTGACGAAGCCCGTGTGGCGCTTGAACAAGGGGCGCAAGAGATCGACATGGTGATTCACATCGGAGGGCTGAAGGGCGGTGACGATGCGGCGGTGCGAACTGAGATTGAAAGTTTGACGCGGTTGGTCCACGAGCGCGAGGCCATCCTGAAAGTCATCATCGAGACGGCATTGTTGACTGAGGAAGAAAAAGTGCGCGCTTGCCGAGCAGCGCGTGACGCGCGTGCGGATTTCGTAAAAACGTCGACGGGTTTCAGCACCTCCGGGGCGACAATCGGGGATGTGCGGTTGATGCGGCAAAAAGTTGGACGCGAAATGGGCGTAAAAGCTTCGGGCGGCGTGCGCACGCTGGGTGACCTGCTGGCAATGGTGGAGGCCGGGGCCACGCGCATTGGCACGAGCAATGGCGTAAAAATCATGGAAGAAGCCCTTACCAAATTTGGAAGTTAGCGACGAAATTGTAATTTACTGTAAATACATGCCACGTCGGGCGCTTGTTTCTGCCTGCTATAATAATGACACGCAATGAATCCAGGACAGGCACGGATTGAAGTGGCGCCCGAAACGACTGATACACCGCTTCCCGCCGAAGTGCTGGCAACCCTCACCGAAATTGGGGAAGGCGTTAACTCGTCCCTCGACCTTGACGAAGTGCTGGCCCGCACCGCTGCGCTGATCAAGCGCCACATCGATTACGAAATTTTTGGCGTGTTGATGGTCGAAGGCGGCGGAGCTTATCTGAAGCATTATTTCTCGATCGGCTACCCACGTGAGCTGGTTGATAATTTGCGCGTTCCGATCGGGCAGGGAATTACCGGAACGGCGGCGGCCACCGGGCATCCGGTTCGCGTGAGTGATACTTCCAAAGACGACCGCTACATTGCCGCGATAGAAAATGTACGCTCCGAGTTGGCCGTGCCACTCATGTTGCAAGGGAAACCCGTTGGCGTGCTCGATATTCAGAGCCGGCACCCCGATTACTTCACGCCGGAGCAGCAAAGTATTCTGACTTTGCTGGCCAGCCGGCTGGCGGTAGCAATTGAAAATGCGCGCTTGTATCAAAAAGAACGCGCTCAGGCTGAAACGCTTCTACTGCTCAACGAGGTCGGCCGCGAAACCAGCTCCATTCTGGATGTGGAGGAGCTACTGCGCCGTGCGGCCGAACAGATCAAGCGCGTGATTGATTACCAGATACTGAGCCTGATGCTGTACGACGAGAAACAGAAGGTTTTCCGGCATCGTATTGACGTGAAACATGGGCAGCATGTGCAGGGGAAATTGCGGGTAGCGGTCAGCGAGGGAATTGTGGGGGCGGCCGCAACGTTAAAGGCGCCGGTGCGTGTGCCAGATGTCTCCGCTGACCCGCGGTACCTAATGGTCAATCCTGAAACACGTTCGGAACTGGCGATTCCGATGATTCACAAAGGACAAGTTATTGGGGTGTTGGATCTGGAAAGTCCGCAGCTGAATTATTTTACCGAGGACCACGTTCAGACACTTTCAATTTTGGCGGCGAACCTTGCGGTGTCGTTGGAAAATGCGCGGCTGTACGAAAAACTGGCGCGAGACGAAGCGCGCTTGGAACGGGATCTGCAAGCCGCCAAGCGCATTCAGGGCGCGCTGTTGCAACCGGTGCCCAGCGAAGATTACGGGCTCGATATGGCGGCGCGATATCTGTCCGCGCGGGAGGTGTGCGGCGACCTGTATGAATTTCTGCGGTATGGACCGCAGCAACTGGGGATAGCGCTCGGCGACGTGAGTGGTAAGGGCACGGCTGCCGCGCTGTATGGCGCCGTGGCGATTGGAATCATGCGAAGTTTGGCGCCGCAGAAATTGCAACCGGCGGACATACTCAAGCAGATGAATCAAATTGTTGGCGAGCGGCGCATCGAAGGTCGCTTTATGACCGCTTGTTTTGCGACCTGGCAAAAGGGCAAGCGAAAATTGCGGGTGGCGAACGCCGGGCAGTCGCAACCTTTGCTCTATAAAGACGGACGCTGCGAAAAAATAGAGTTGACCGGATTTCCGCTGGGAATATTTGAGGAAGTGAATTACGATGAATGGAACGGTGTTTTGGAGTCGGGAGAGATACTGGTTTTTCATTCTGACGGTATCGCGGAGAGCACCAATCCTGAAGGGCAGTTCTTTGGCACAGAGAAACTGCGCAAGTTGATTGAACAGCACCATGAATTACAGGCCACCGAGCTCGCCGACTTGATCTTGCGCGAAGTGGATTGGTTTACGCAGAATGCCCCCCTGGCGGATGATCGAACGCTGGTTATTGCCAAAGTTCGATGATCGTCTCCAAATCCCGTTCTAACCTGAAAGTTGTAGATCTGACCACATTCAGCCCGCACTTTCGCTGGAAACGAAAATCTGACCGAATTGCTCCAGGGGAAGAGATCTATTGTGAAGGCGTGTCTCTTGCCGACGCCGCGGCGAAATTCGAAACGCCTGCCTATGTGTACAGCAGCACAGCGATAACCGACGCATTTCGCGAACTGGACCGAGGGCTAACCGGCGTTCCACATACGCTTTGCTTTGCGATGAAAGCGAATGGCAATCTTTCCATTCTCAAGCATCTTGCGAGGCTCGGCAGCGGCTTCGATATTGTTTCGGGCGGGGAACTTGAACACCTTCGACGCATTGGAGCACGTGGTGACCGCATCGTGTATTCGGGTGTGGGCAAGACACGCGAGGAAATTCGAGCTGCGTTGCAGTATCCCGGAGCGCGCCGCCGCGAGCGTTCAGGGATTCTGTTATTCAATGTGGAATCGGAGGCGGAGTTCGACGTACTAGAGCAAGAGGCTGCGCGGCATGTAGACCGCGGTGGCACGGCTCCTGGCCTGGCGGTGCGAGTGAATCCCGACATATTGGCGGGCGGGCATCCGCATATTGCGACCGGACTTCACGAACACAAGTTTGGGCTCGGTTGGAATGAAGCGCGGCAGTTGTACCTCGCGCACCGGGACTCGAAATGGATTGGCTGGCAGGGGATCAGCGCACACCTCGGATCGCAGATCGTTTCCTCGCAGCCGTTCAAGCAGGCGTTGAAAAAGGTTATCGGTTTCGTCGGGGAATTAAAAAAAAATGGAATTGAGTTGCGGTATCTGGATTTTGGCGGCGGATTGGGAATTCGATATACGGATGAAAAAGTTCCTTCACGTGGTGCGTATGCGCGGATGATTGCCAACATGGTCCGGCCTCTGGGTGTGCATCTTTTGCTGGAGCCGGGGCGCACAATCATTGCGCCGGCCGGAGTTTTATTGACGCGGGTGCTGTACAACAAACGCAATGGCAAAAAGACGTTTGTGATCGTGGATGCGGGCATGAATGATCTAATGCGTCCGTCGCTTTATGGCGCGGTGCATCCGATAACACGGACCATGCGCAACCGAGACGAATCGGGTTCGAACTTCGAGCGGGTTGATATCGTGGGTCCGGTGTGCGAGACCGGGGATTGTTTTCTGCATGATTGGCGGCTTGGACCGGTCAAAACGGGGGACGTACTGGCTATCTGGGCTGCGGGAGCGTATGGAATGTCGCTGGCGTCAAATTACAACGGAAGGTGCCGCGCGCCGGAAATATTGATCACAGGGAAAAAATCGCAGTTAATCAGGCGACGTGAAACGGTTAAGGACTTGCTGATAGCCGACGTTCTTACTTAATGGGAATAATGGAATCTGATTCGACTACGCTTCTCCCCACTTCAACTTGTTGCGCAGAATTTCGAAATATGACTTATTGGGTGTTGGAATAAGCTTCAAAAGTTGTTGAGCGCGTGTGATTCGCACTCGATCGGTGGCCTGCAAGGGAATCCCTTTTTGGCCATCAAGAGTTAGAAAAACGGATTCGGTGCCTGCTGACAATTTCACTTCGATGATGGAAGTGTCGCCGACCACTACTGGGCGGTCACTGAGCGTATGCGGGCAAATCGGGGTGATGATGAAAGACTCAACGGATGGATGCACGATGGGCCCACCTGCAGAGAGAGAATACGCGGTGGAACCGGTTGGGGACGCGACGATCAAGCCGTCGGCACGATAACGACAGACAAAATCCTGGTCGATGCTCAATTCGAGTTCGATCATGCGGGCTAGCGCGCCTTTATTGATGACGACTTCGTTCAACACGGTTTGCTTATCGAGAATTTTGTCGCCGCGTTGAAGCTCGGCGTGCAGCATGACGCGTTCGCTGATGGTTAAGCGGCCGGCAAGAATATCTTCCAGAGCGGGATAAAGTTCTTCCAACATGAAGCTGGTGAGAAACCCGAGACTGCCCATGTTGATGGGCAGAATGGGAATGCCCCTGGGTGCTGCCACACGTGCGGCGGCCAATAACGTTCCGTCGCCGCCGAGAACAAGCAGGAGGTCAGATGCAGCTGCGACTTGTTCGCGGCTGCGGCCTTCGGATGGTTCTGCCAGGGAACTGGCGGTTTCCTGGTCATAGGCAACGTGAATGCCATGGCCTTGGAGCCATGAGAGTAATGGGGGCACCACTTCGGAAAGATTGGAGCGCCTCGGTCGGGAAATAATGCCAATATTTCGGAAAGTATGTGCTGGCTGCATGTGTGAGAGCGATTCTACCTTAGCGACTTTTTGCGTGCGTGCACAAAATATTCCTGATTTCCTTCTGCGCCTGTTAATTGGCTCGGTTGAAGACCCAGGTAATCCAAGTTTGCTGATGCGGCTGCGTGTTTAACGATTGAAATGGCTTTCTCGTGCAAGGTTGCGTCGGCGACGATGCCGCCGGGGCCTATTTCCTCGCGTCCGAGTTCGAATTGCGGCTTCACTAATATCAAGAAGCCAGCGCCTTCCTTGGCGACGGCTGCCGCTGGTGGCAACACTTTGCCGGCGGATATGAAGGACACGTCCACGGTTACCAGGTCCACAGATTCTGGGACGTCATGCGAGCTAAGCTCTCTGGCGTTGCGTTCTATGCGCAGGACGCGGGAATCCTGACGCAATTTCCAGGCAATTTGATTCACGGTAACGTCAACCGCGTAGACACGCGCTGCGCCGTGTTGCAGCAAACAGTCGGTGAATCCCCCAGTGGAAGATCCAACGTCGAGACATATTTTGCCGGCGGGGTCGACGTGAAAATCTCGCAGAGCTCCTTCAAGTTTGAACCCGCCTCGACTGGCATACCGCTGTTCGCGGCTATTTATTTCCACCGACGCATCTTCGGCGACGGGTGTACCTGAGGCGCTTACTCGAACTCCATTTACGAAGACTTCGCCGGCGAGAATCATCGCTTGAGCTTTTTGGACATTCGGAGCGAGGCCGCGCATCATTAGCAAGGTATCGAGGCGCGTCCGCGGGGTCTTTCTTTTCATGGAGATCGCACAGCATCCAATAAAAAAGGGATCAGGCGCGGCGGTGCACGAGAAATTCTGCCAATGCGCGCAATCGCGAGGCACGCTCGCCAAAAGAATCCAGTTGCGCAATGGCGTCATTTGCGAGCTTTGAGGCTATTTCGTGCGATTGGGCGAGACTAAACACCGCAGGATAGGTGGCCTTTTGTTGCGCGATGTCCTTGCCAGCGGTTTTACCGAGAGCAGCGGATGATTCTTCCACATCCAGAATGTCGTCGGTCACTTGGAAGGCCCAGCCAATGGTTTCGCCGAAATTGCGAAGTCGCGCGACATCGGCGATTCCTGCGCCCGCGCTGATTGCGCCGGTGCTTACGGAGGCTCGGATAAGCGCCGCAGTCTTCGAGCGATGAATATACTCCAGGGTTTTCGGCTCGACACGCTTGCCTTCGCTTTCGAGGTCCGCGACTTGCCCGCCGACCATGCCTTTCACAGTGCCAGCGGCAGTGCTGACTTCCTGCAGGGCGGCGAGAGTGCGCTCCGGAGACGTTGGACTTTCGCCGATAATTTGAAAGGCCAGAGTAAGCAATCCATCGCCAGCCAGGATTGCGGTAGCTTCGCCGAATTGTTTGTGGCAGGTGGGTTTGCCGCGGCGCAGATCGTCGTTATCGAGGGCGGGCAGATCGTCATGAATTAAAGAATAGGTATGGATGAATTCGACGGCGCAGGCGGCGTGCATGGCGGGGGAATTCCCTGGCTGAATATCGGGTTCAAAAATTCGAGCGGCTTCGAGGCAAAGAATGGGGCGAATCCGTTTGCCGCCGGCGAAGACGCTGTAGCGCATGGCGGTATGGATTGAGACTGGCTCCGTGGTTTGAGCGGGAAGCAAGCGGTCGAGCGCGGCGTCAACGGCCAGGCGATCCTGTTCAAAAAAATCGGGAAGGTTCATCGCGAAGGCACTGGAGCAAGCGGCAGAATGCTGGACTTCAAGATTCGTTCTCGGTTTCGGGTTCGAATGGCTCAGGTGCCAGTTTTCCGTCGGCCTTCTTCAGGAGTATCTCAACGCGGCCTTCGGCTTCTTCGAGTTGTTTCTGGCACTCGCGAGAGAGCGCCACGCCCTCTTCAAAAAGCTGCATGGCGTCGTCGAGCGAGAGTTGCGGGCTCTCCAGGCGGCGAACTACCTCTTCCAGACGCGCGAGGGAACGCTCGAAATCGGGTTTCTTGGGTGCCTCAGGTTTTTTTGGAGCAGGAGAATTCACGCGTCAGCCTTGTCTTTCGAATGGAAGAACTCTGGTGATTTAGCGCCGGCCATTTGTAATCCCGCATGCAGACAACATGTGAGCATTCTAAGGCACGCGCGCGAAGGGACACAATCGCTTTATGATGCGGCGGCGCTTTTTATTTCGAACAGGTTGCCGACCATCATCAAAATAAATCGATCTGTAGCGTTTCCCTCGTGTAGTTACGATCCCGGTTTTAACGTTAGAGTGTGTTTGCGGGTAGTTTTTTCAGCGGCATCGCTGAAGGGCAGGACAATAGGTTTTCCGTCATACCAGTAAGAAAACTGATCAGTGTAGTGCGAGCTTCCTACTTGGCCTGACTCTCCAGAGGTGATTAGCAGTATTGAGTCATCCCAGTTAGCAGTATTGGCGACGAAGCGTTCTGAAGGGCCGTGACTCTTGCTTGCGGCGCGGACGCTGTAAATTGTTCCAGGTTGTGGTTTGTCGCTGATGCTGAAGATTAATTTGAGAATTCCGGTTCGCCCCATGGGATGCAGCATTTGAAGAGAATTAAACCGTCTCCAAGGCCAATCTTTAGTCCGCTGACTTTTTGTTTGCTCCGCTAGTTTGGAAACTGCGCGATCGGCGGCTGCGCTTAGTAGTTCGTCATAATCTTGGTAACCGGAGGGAAGCCACTTTGCGGGCCGGTCAGTTAGAATTCTTTGTAGAAACGCCATGCTGCGCCAGTTGTACAGGTCAGTATCGTTGCCGAGATAAGGCTCAAGAATCATTTGCAACAAAGAGCGGCGCACGGCTTGCAAGAAAGAAACTTCCACAGAGTCCGCGTTGGCAATGCCATTCCAGTCTTTTAATTGCTGAATTAAGTGTTGGGCCCGTGTGTCTTTAGGCGGCGCGCTCTTGGCAGCGGCCGATAATTGTTCCGCCAGGAACACATGCGGATAACTGTAGGTGTCATTCTCGACCCGCAGCATGTCTTCAGGACGCAGGTCATGCCGGCGCTGGAGTAAATCAAAAATTCTTGCGGTGCGGTATGGTTCTTCCCATCGATCAGTTAAATAAGGTTTGTAATCCGGGCCGACCACTCTTGCATTGGCGGTGACAATCAGGCCGCTATCCGGGTTGAGAGCCTGGGGCAATTGGTCGAAGGGAATGTAGCCCGTCCATTCGTATTCGTCGGTATCGCCGGGAACGGGAACTTCACCGCGGCCTTTCTTGCGAATGGGAACCTTCGCGGACATTATGTAGCCGATATTTCCGGCCACGTCGGCGTATACAGCATTTTGTGCCGGTCCCCACGACTGCTTGATCGCTTTGCGAAACTCGTCCCAGTTTTTTGCGGCGCCCAGCCAGTTATAGGAATTTGAGAGAGCGCCCGGTTCCGTAGCTGTCCAGCGCAGCGCGTATCCTTTATTGCCGTCGCGTCGAACGACTGGGCCGTGACGTGTTAGCACGACGGCGAAATGTTCATCAGGTTGCCCTTTTACGTGAATCACCTCGTCGAGCGTCTGCGTTTTTTTCCAAGCGCCATTTACGCGGTATTCGTCTGGGGCGGCAGGATTGAAAGTCTCGATGTATAAATCCTGAACGTCGGCGCCGTTGTTGGTAAATCCCCAGGCGATGTGGTCATTGTGACCGATGACCACGAGGGGGGCTCCAGGGAACGTAAAGCCTGCAACATTCCAGCCCGGCGCGGTGAGATGGACCTGGTACCAGATAGAAGGAATGCTCAACTCGAGATGCGTATCGTTGGCTAGCAGCGGTTTCCCGGTTGCGGTGTGCGCGCCGCTGACGACCCAATTATTGCTTCCCAAGGACTGCCTGATTTCACGATTTGTGGCAGATAGAAAATCGCGAGCGACGGGCCACAGCATCGAATTAATACTTAGCGGCATTTCGTCTTCACCGGCGGCACCAGGTTCAAGATTTTGGGCCTTGATGACGTCGTCGGATTCCATTTCGTCGTCATCATCGTCTTCATCATCGTTGCTGTGAGCGTGTTGGGAGCCGTCTTTCTTGTCGTTCGGATCGCCGACAATGAAATGGTCCATCGCGGCTTCCTGAGAAAAAAGATCTTTTGCGCGATCCAAGCCGACGCGCTCCGTTACTGTGGCGCGATCTAATTCGCGTTCCCAGGTGTCGGCGAGGGTCGCGTACATATAGCCGCCAATGACAAAAGTGTCGGCGGGGGTCCACGGTTGCGGCTTGTAATGCAAAAGAGAAAATTCCAGCGGGAGCTGACTTTGGTGTTGCTCGATAAATCTGTTTACGCCGCGAGCGTAAGCCTCGACGATTGTGCGGGGTTCGCCACTGGCTGCTGCCGCCTCGCGTTCAGCGGCGCGACCGAAGCCCAGAGTGCGAAACTTTTTGTCGATGGGTAGTAGCGCTGGACCCAAAATTTCGGAGAGTTGACCGCGGCCAACGCGGCGCAGGAGATCCATTTGCCAAAGGCGGTCCTGGGCCATCACGTAACCCTGGGCCTCGACCATATCTTCGGTAGAGCCTGCGCGGATGTGCGGGATGCCCCAGCGGTCGCGTTCGACGGAGACGTCGCTGTGCAAACCATTTACGACGATGGTTCCATCGACCTGCGGCAGCGGGCGATAGACAAACCACCAAATCGCGGCGCCTATGGCAATTAGGAGAATTAAAAATATCGACAGTAAGGCACGTCGAACGCTACGCAATGTTTTCCTTAGCCGCTACACGTCTCCAATCGAGTGTAAAAGACGGCGTATCCTCAAGCAACGGCCAGCGGCTGTCAATTGTGTGCTGCTACAATGCGGCAGGGGACTGATTGTCTATGTTTGTGTTGCGGTTGATCGGGGTGCTGGCGCTAATTGCCCTGAATGGATTTTTTGCTGCCGCGGAGTTTTCGCTGGTGGCGGTGAGAATATCCCGAGTGCGGCAGCTGGTCGCCAAAGGAAATCTGCGGGCGCGCGTGGTGGAAATTCTGGTGGGCGACCTGCGCCGGGTGGTTTCCGGCGTACAGCTAGGGATTACGCTTTCCAGTTTAGCTATTGGCGCCCTTGGCGAATCAAGCCTGGCGAAATTGTTTCAGCAGATCTGGCCAGGTACCCTGGGCACGCACTCCGCTCTAATTGCCCACGGCGTTGCGCTGGCGCTTGCATTTGCGTTGCTGAGTGCGCTGCACGTAGTAATCGGAGAACTGGTTCCAAAGACCATCAGCCTTGCGCGCGCCGAACGGGTGGCGTTGCTGATTGCGTTGCCGTTTCATTGGTTCCTGAAAACTTTTTACTGGGCGATTTATCTTTTGGAGGCTACCTCCAACGGGATTATCAAAGCACTGGGTGTGACGGCGGCGCCCGGGCACGGGGTTGCGCATTCCACGGAAGAGCTGCAAATCCAGATTCAACAGGCGCGCGAACGGGGGCTGCTGGCGGTGGGGGAAGAAAAATTCATCGTCAGCGCGATTGAGTTGACACAAGTGCAGGTGCGGGAAATTATGGTGCCACGGCCCGACATGCACACGCTCCCGGTGGAGGCTTCGCTCGACGATGTAATGCGCGCATTCGCTACGACGCAACGCTCGAGAATTCCGGTTTATCGGGGATCGGAAGATCACATCCTGGGTTTTGTGCACATTAAAGATATGTTGTGGGTGCTTCTCGATAGCGAGCGCCGCAACGAGGAAAATTTGCCCCCGCCGGCGTTCGATTTGCGGCGGGTGCTGCGCGAAGTATTGATCGTGCCGGAGACCAAACCCGCCAGCGAACTGCTCCCTGAACTTCGCGCGCGCCATGTCGGGATGGCCATGGTAGTCGACGAATTCGGAAGCATTCTCGGATTGGTTACTCTGGAAGATATTCTCGAGCAGGTGGTCGGGGAGATTCATGACGAATTTGACGTGGTCGAGCAGCCACTGACTCTGGCGGATGGCGCGGTTGTTTTTGATGCGGCGCTGAATGTGCGCGATTTAGACACGCAGTACAACATTTCACTGCCGGAAGACCCAGCTTATGCCACGGTAGGAGGATTCGTTCTCGCGCAGTTGGGATTTATTCCCAAAGGCGGCGAAACTTTCGAATATGGGAGCTGGCGTTTTACGGTTGCGGAAATGGACGGCAAGCGCGTGGCACGAGTCAAGATCCAACGTATCCGATCTATATCTGAATCGGTCAAGGTCGACGACCAATCTGACGGGACCCCTCGTCCACAAAAGGAAACACGAATTGCTCATACTGATTCCTGAGTTCGCACCGCCACTGGATCATTAAATTCACAAATGCTGCGCTATTTTCTCCAACGATTTCTGATGACCTTGCCTGCGCTGTGGCTGGTGCTGACGCTGGTTTTTCTAATGATTCATATTGTTCCCGGCGATCCGGTGGAGCAGATGTTGGGTGAAGGCGCTGCTCCGGGAGAACTCGCGCAATTGCGGCATTCTTTAGGACTCGATTTGTCGCTGCCCGTGCAATATGGGCATTATCTTTCGCGACTTGCGCACGCCGATCTGGGACAGTCACTGAAATTTCAGGCGCCGGTGCGACGGATCATTTTTGAGCGTTATCCCGCGACGTTGCAACTGGCATTCCTGGCGCTGCTGGTTTGCGCGGCGATTGCTGTGCCTGCGGGCGTAGTCGCGGCGCATCGGAGGGGGACCGGGGCGGACCGCGCTGTGGGCGTGTTTACACTGTTCGGCCTGGCGATTCCTAATTTCGCTCTGGGTCCTGTACTGATTCTGCTTTTTTCCATTGAGCTGGGACTTTTGCCCGTGTCCGGACGGGGTGGCCCGACTTACTACATTCTTCCCGCAGCGACTTTAGGCGCTGCACTGGCGGCGATTCTTACACGCATGGTGCGTGGGTCGATGCTGGAGGAACTGTCCAGCGATTACGTTCGAACTGCGCGCGCCAAAGGCTTGGCTAGCAGCGCGGTTTTGTTTCGACACGCATTTCGCAACGCACTGATTCCAATTATCACAATTCTCGGCTTGCAATTCGGGACCTTGCTGGCGGGCACGATTGTGACGGAGACGATTTTTTCGTGGCCGGGGATCGGCCGGCTGACGGTGCAGGCGATTTCTTCCCGAGACTATCCGCTGCTGCAAGGCTGCATTCTGGTCATCGCAGTTTCTTACGTAGTCGTCAATTTGCTTACGGACCTGCTGTACACATTGATCGATCCCCGGGTGCGGCTCTCTTGAGCCTCTGGGCGTCGCTGCGGCAATTTCTGCGGCAAAGCGTGTTGGCTCGCGCAGGATTTATTGCCGCAGTTATTTTGATTCTTGCAGCTTTGCTGGCACCGTGGATTGTTCCCGCTGATCCGGCCGCGCAGAATCTGCCGATTCGGCTTTCGGCTCCCTCGCACGCGCACTGGATGGGAACGGACGAGCTTGGGCGAGATATTTTGTCGCGGACGATTTTTGGGGCGCGGGTTTCTTTGCTAGTGGCGATTTCGGTGGTGTGCGGATGCGGTTTCATAGGACTGATGATCGGGATGTTGGCCGGGTATTCGGGCGGATGGTTCGATCGGTTTGTGAACCTGCTACTGATTAATGCGTTTCTCTCTTTTCCAGGGATATTGCTCGCCATCGCGTTTGCGGCCTTCCTGGGGCCGGGGATTGGGAAAGTCATTCTCGCGTTGATTATTACCGGGTGGGCTGGGTATGCACGACTCGCTCGCGCGCAAGTCCTGAAAGCCAAAGGACTGGAATTCGTGCTTGCTGCGCGTTCGCTGGGCGCATCGCACCGTCGGATTCTGGTGTGTCATCTGCTGCCAAATATTTTGCAGCCGATTTTGATTCAAGCGACCATCGGCATGGCGGGAGCAATTCTTGCGGAGTCCACGTTGAGTTTTCTGGGGCTGGGCGTGCTCGCACCGCTGTCCAGCTGGGGATCGATGCTCAATGATGCGCGCAGCCACTTGTTTGACGCGCCGCATATGGTGGTTTTTCCTGCGCTGGCGGTGATGACCGCGGTGCTGGCTTTTAATTTGTTGGGGGATGCGTGGCGGGACTGGCTTGATCCGCGCACCCGTTCGCAGATGACTGCGCTGGAAAGCTCTCGGTGATTTAGTTTCCGGCGGAGAATATTTGCGATGCGACTGGATGTGAGTAAAAAGCTGTTGAGAATTAACTCTTGGTAAGAATCACGGCAGCGCCGCGAGCAATCGCTAATTTTCGCGCGGCGTTCGCTTTGTTGATGCCAATCTCCAGATAACCGCTCGAGCCCACATAGGCGATCGGCTCATCTGCGATGCCATTCGCGAAGGTGTCCACCAGTTTCGCTATGGTGTGCGTACCTACTTTTAAGTTCAGACCGCCGCCGTTTGTTGCGGATTCAGGCAAGTCTTCGGCGCGAAAATTGGTCATTACGTTCCCGAATGCATCGATGCGCAGCACCACGCCTTGCGATCCGCCGTCAATTGGTTTGGGGCGGGGAAGAGTGAAGCGCTGAAAATCTTGAATTTCGTCACCCATGGCCGAGGTTTGCCAGCCTTTGGATAGCCATGCCGCTACCGGGGCAAAGATGTCGCGTCCATGAAATGTTTTGCTGATGGGTTGCAGGAAGTAATGTTCGGCAGTCGCGTGGCGGACGGCAAGATTGTCTTGCTCGCGTTCGTAAACCAGTGACAGAACGCCATTGTCTGGAGCTACGAAATATTGATTTTGAGCAGTAACAAGTAACGGACGGCGAGCCGTGCCCACTCCAGGATCCACGACCACGATGTGAATTGTTCTTGGCGGAAAATAGGAGTATGCCGCACCGATGGTGAGGGCTCCGTCAAGCAGGTCATAGGGATTCACGTGGTGAGTAATATCGACGACGGTGAGTTCAGGATTGATCTTAAGCAGAACGCCCTTGAGCGTGCCGACCAGATGGTCGTTGGTGCCGTAGTCGGTGGTCAGGGTAATGATTGGATTAGCCACTGCTTCTCCTGGTTGATCTGTAGGTGCACTGATTTCATTGGCTCAAAAAAAAAGATGTAGTGAGCGTGACACCTTCATTTGACGCTATCGAAGGGCGGGGCTGGCGTCAAGAAATCAGGCGTGAACTGCTGTGCAAGCTGCAACAGAAACTCTTAAGCGCCGTTGAAGCGTCACCCATGTCTCCAATCTTTTGCGGTGGCTATTTAAGATTGGGGTCCACGATGCCGATTTTGTCGACGCCGCTGCAAGCCAGGTAGATACGGCCATCGGAGGTAGCGGCCATGTTTCGAACCACCCCACCGCCGGATGGGATCGTGGCGCGGCCGAATTTCTCGGAGGATGGATCGAATTTAATTATGGTGTTGGGCTTAACGCCGGACTCGCTGTACCACACGCTGCCATCCTTGGTGATGGCGATTCCGTACGGGCCGGAATCGGATCCACCGGGCGACGGCCACATCTTTACCGCACCTGTCGCTGGATTTAGCTGGCCGAGATTGCCGCTCTTAAAATCGGTGAAATAAATCTGGTCATCGGAGGTGATCGCCAGCCTGCGTGGCCGAGCGGTTTCCGGAAGCTTGAATTCAGTGATGGCCATTGTAGCTGGGTCGATTTTGGCCATCTTGTTGACGCCGAGTTCGCAGAAGAACGGCACACCTTTGCTGTTGATGGCGATTCCGTACGGTAATGCGTTTTCGGTGGGCACATCCTTCAATTCTATTTTCCCGCTCTTGGGGTCAAGGCGACCCACCATATTTCCGCCCTGCACGGTAAACCACAAAGTGCCATGGCTATCGAAAACGGGAGTGTGCGGATCGTCGGCTTTCTCGACTGGCATTTTGTATTGGGTGACTTTTCCGGATTGTGGGTCGAGCTTTCCTATATATCCGCCAAAGTTCGCCGTGAACCAGATGTTGCCGTCGCTATCGGAAACCAATCCGTGCGGGCCAGCATTTTCTCCGGTGACGGGATATTCTTTGAAAGTTTGCGACGCGGGATCAAAGCGGCCAATCTTGTTGGTCATCTGCTCGGTGAACCACAACTCGCCGTTCTTGCCAACTGCGGGGTCGTGAGGATGAGCGCCCTTGGTGGGGACATCCCATTCGCGGATGCTCACATGTAAATCGCTAACGGGTGTTGCCGCAGCCCACAATGTCAGGGCTTGAGAAGCGGTTAAAATTGCGACGACCGCGGTATAGGTTCCCGTTTTTCTGTTCCTCATGGCATCCTCTGGTGGTTCGTGGGGCGTTTCGGTCCTGTAGGCGGCAGGCCCTTGAAAGGGAAACATAACAAAAAGTCTACGCGCCGAAAAGCGTGGATCTGCGGTGCCAAGGGCTTAAAGCCTTTGCGTTTGCCGAGTCGGTTGAGGGCAGGCAGGCTGAAGCCGCGACCTACCAAACAAGATCAGTCCCCGAGTTTGCCTGCTAACACAGTAACGGACGCCTTCGGGAGAGTATACCTTGTGCTCGCATTGCCGGTGATGGTTGAGCGGGACGCGGGGCCATCCGGATCGGCAGTGCCTCCATTGATGTTGGAATGCCATTGATATTGTTCGCTGCCGAACGTGACCATGCTGACCGGGCCGTGGAAATGGCTCTGTTTAGCGCCCAGGCCATCGAAGGCGATCTGGACAGAGTGCGCATTTTCCTGATCTTTATTGACGATCATCAGGGACCACTGCTTGTCGGGCCGCAGAAGGGCATAGACGGTCACCAGAGTGTTTCCCACGAGGTCATGAATATCGCTGGCGGCAGAGAAGACCTGATGCTCGCCGCTGCCTGGCTGGACCCACTCAAGGTTGATCAATTGCCCGGCAAAGAATTGAGAATCGGGCTGTTTGATTTGAAAGTCGGGAGTGATGGTGAACATGCTGAAGGTGCCGGGAGAAGTTCCGCCGCAGCTGAGAGACAACTGCTCGGGAGCGTAATGGAAATAGTAGACTGCTTTGCCGCCGGCTTCTAGAAAGGCGCCGATATAGTCGGCCCACCAGAGCGCGGCGAAGATGTCGAAAAAGGATTCGTCGGAGCCGGAGGCGATGTTTGATTCGGTGATAAACATGGGAACGCCCGATGGAAGGCCGTCGTCACGCCATACTTGAAGAATGTGGCTTACCAGCTTTGCTTCGTCGTATAGATCGCTCCATTTAATTGCGCACTCTCGCAAGGGATAGTGTTCGAAGGAAACGAAGGAGAGATCGGTCAGACGTTGGTGGGATTTCAGATAGTCGAAGAAGCGGCCCATCCAGGAAACTCTTCCCTGAACATCGGGCCATACCTGGATGTCTTCGTTTACGCCTTCGAAGATCGGGCCGCCCAACTTTAGTTTTGGATCTACGCGGTGGAGTGCTGTCGCGAATTGGAGATAGAGCTCAGCATAATCTTCCGGCAGGCAATGTTTGCCATCGGGCTCCTCGCCCATCTCCACGTAGGAAATTGGATAGCCACGTTTTTCGATATAGGAGATTTCGGCGGCTGCGTTTTCCGGGGTGTCGTAAAGCATGGCGATGGGAATCATGGCGGGCAGACCGCGGGTAATGCCGCTAGTAAAGAAAAGATCGAAGCCCACCTGGTCGGCGCGATCGTTGACGACGGACGCGGTATGCCAGGGATCGACGGAGGAGCAGATTGTGTTGGTTTGAGCGCGGTCGGCGGTGTGGTGCACGACGTCGTGGAAGCCGCTTTCATTTAAGGTGCCTGCATAGAGTTCGCGAATCGCGTAACCGACGCAGTTCCGCTTGTCGGCTGAACCGTGGGTGTCGCAGGTGTTGGAGGACTCGGTCATCCAGATGCGCAGGAACCGCGTAGCGACTGGCAAATGCGAAAGGGTGAGAGTGGATTCGCCCCCTATTCCGTTGGCGATGCTGCCTCCTGGAAAAGTAATCCAGCTGCCCTGAGCGGCGTGGCGAAGGGGATCGGGGCCGGTGAAATACTGCACGAGATATTTGCGCGCGTAAGGATCGGCCCAGTCGATACGAATGGCGTTGATCCCTTGGATGGCGGCTAAGTCGACGACAACCCATTGCGGGTGAACGGAATCGTCCTGGCCAGTAAACGCTTTGGTCAGGTAGGGATTGCTCTTCCAATAGGTGTTGGTGTCACCGTCAGTGAGACGCGAGTAACTATTGCCGTCCGGTTGAGAAAAACCAGCGTGCGGCAGGGGATAGCCGAAGGAGTGACGGATGGGTTCTGCGAGGGTGGAGTTGCCGACGAAGTAGCCTTTGTCACCATCGCTCCAGGTGCCTTCGGGATTCCAGTGCCACGCTTCTACGTGGAGCTCCGTGTTCTGGCGGTAGGTGACGGTTTGCCAGCCGGCTGAAAGCATCGGTTTGAGGATCGCATCGGTAAAAATTTTGTCGGTGGATGCGCGCGAAATGCGATCGAGGCCAGCGCCCAATGCTTCGCTGGGACGAAAAGCGTTGACGGCGTGGTCTGGCGCGGCATCCACGTGGATGGTTTGGGTTCTCGCAGTCGATGTGAGACTGACCAGGAACAGCAAACAGGCGAGAAATCTGCACATCAGGAACAAAGTCAGGTTCGGTTTGGCATCCGTAGTGTTCATTAGCGCCCCTCGCAAGAGTGCACTCCGTCGTGAAACCAACTGCGCGGCAGGCGCTAAAGTGTCGGCTCGTAATTATTCCGCATATTGATGGCAGCGCGCGCCTCCGTGCGCTGTGCGCTAGAAATAGAGCTTCAAAGCCAGCTGCAATTGGCGAGGACTATTCACTGTCGAGGTGATTTCGCCGAAATTGCTGTCTCCAACGATCATGTCGGGCCCTTGAAATTGTGGATGGTTAAAGACGTTGAAAGCTTCGGCGCGGAATTGAAGGCGGATACCCTCGTTGCGTTTGGATAAGGTGAAATTTTTGAAGAGAGAGATGTCCATGTTTTCAGCGCCGGGCTGGCGCACGCTAGTGATGGTGCGCGGTGCGTTTCCGAACGTAAAGGGAGCGACGGTAGCGGTGTCTTGCAGTACGCCGACATTGTCGCTAACGGTGTTGTCAAAGGTGGCATTTGAAAAATAACTGGTGCCCGGATCGGTGAAATTTTCAGGTCCGCCAGAAGCGCGTTGTAGCGTGCCGGTCAGAATGGGACGTTGGCCGAAAGTGGGGATAGCGTTGGTATTCAACAGCAGCGGGATAAGTGGCCGGCCACTGTTGATACGGAGAATACCGTTGACCTGCCATCCGCCTACGACGGCATCGAGGACCGGGTGCATGTCATTGCCGAATTTCCGACTGCGGCCGACCGGCAATTCATACACGAAACTGGCTTGAAAGATATGAGGGATGTCAAATACGGAGACCGCGCGCTCCGCGCGAAGGTCATAGGGATTCTGGACGGCAAGTGTGGAACCGCCGGTGGTGCCGCCGCCCAGGAATACGAAGCTGTCGTCACTGGCCGAGGCGTCATCGATGGACTTTGACCACGTATAGGTAACGAGAAACTGCAAACCGTTGGAGAATTCACGCTCGGCACGAATTTGTAGAGCGTGATAGATGGAGTTGGCGATTGGCGGCGAGTCGGCCTGGAAACCGGTGTACTGCGGGAAAGGCAACAGCAACTGAAATCCTGACACGGTCGGCTGACCCAGAGCGCTGTTTGGATCGCAAATGAAGTGAGTGTGATCGCATGGGCCCGGATTGGGATTGAAAAACGGATTCGCAACCGGATTGTTGAGATTTCCGATGTCAGTGGGCGCGAGACCAAGGACAGATGCCGGGAGAATATTATTTTCGCGGAATCCGCCAAGGTACAGATGGGTTCCTTTTTTACCGACGTAGCTGGTATCTAGGAGAATTTTACCAGGCAGCTTTTTCTGGAATCCAAAGCTCCACGCTTGCTCGTAAGGCGTATTCAGGCTGCGCCTTTTGATTGGTCCCACGGCGGCGAAACCAATGTCATTGAAAGCGCCCAGACTGTTGCCTGGCGGGGACGCGACCCCACAAGTAAATGGCGGATTGAAATTGCATGACGTATTACTAAGGGTGTTCCACGGAGTGGCGTGGTCGAGATTCAGAGTTGTTAGCCACGGCGGCTGCACATCGAAGCCCTCGAAGCCCCAAGGGCCGGTCCCGGAAGCGGAGCTTCGAGGGGACGAGAAATAGATGCCGTAGCCACCACGGAGTACGAACCCGCCCCAGGTTTGATACGCGAAACCAAAGCGAGGCTGGATTGCTTTGTCGTAGGTATCGTAATTGGAACGATTGGCAGGGCTGGCAAAGACTTCGATACCATGCAGGTTGCTGAGCGTCTGGATCGCTTGCGACGGCAGTCCGAGAGATTGCGCCTGAGATATTTGGTCGGCGGTGAGTTGAAGTGGCGACACCGCCGTGGGGTCAAGAGAGTTCATACGGTTGTAGCGCTCTGTACGAGGGGTGTTCAATTCATAGCGCAAACCCAGATTGAGGGTGAGCTTGGGAGTTATGCGGTAGTTATCCTGCACGAAAGTCGCGTATTGAAAGCTCTGAGTGCTAACAAAATTCACGAATCCGACCTGGCATGGAGTGCAACCGCCGCCGCCGGCGCTTGGAGGCCCGACACCCATGAGGAAACTAGCCAGTCCATCACCTCCGGAATTTAGATCGCTGGAAACTTGCGAAGAGCCGGTAACGTCGAAGTTGAAAGCGCCGGAGGGCCATCCTGGCTGGGTAAAATTTATTTGATGCAGGCGCCACTCACCGCCGAACTTGAGTTCGTGCTTGTTGTGGACCCAACTAACCGCGCCGGTAAGATAGTGCACGATCTGGCCTTCTCTGAGGATGCTGAAGGGATTTGTTCCGATATTGGTGTTGTTGCCGGTTTGATTAGCGGAGGCGTATCCATTGATGATGATGGTGGGAAGGGTGCCGAAACCGTGGTTCAGGTACGACGGGAAGCCTAAACTGGCGAGGCCCTGTTGGGCGGC
>DATBBY010000063.1:0-10084 GCA_036270765.1 Candidatus Acidiferrum sp. | reverse complement strand
AAAACAATCTGGAATTTTGACGGAGGCGTTTTTCTCGAGACGGACGGCAGCCTGAGCGAGAACACTTGTTTCCGGCTGGCCGGCCACATGGCGGACAAGAGCTTTTTCGATAATTTGAAACGCATCGACGATAACCAGGGCACCAGATATGTTCGCGGAAAAGAAATCGTGACCGAATTTCCCGAGCATCTGAAACTTCTGTTCGTGATCCATGACCAACCCTGTCCGTCACAGTTGCCCGACCCCAAAGGCCGCGAATACCTTACCCGAGAAATGATGAGTACCCTGCATCTGTCGCTGTTTTGGAAGCGAGGAGTCGCTTTGCGCCCAACAGAAAATTTTAAGCTGAAATTTTTCTCCGTCGAGCTGATTTCTCCTTACGCCACGGAACTTGCCAAGGACTTGCCCAAGAGACTTCAATGGGCTTACGAACTGGAGATTCCCAGTGCTGGCGTTCCTTTGAGCGACAGCCTGGTATTGATTCTCCGTCGCGACGATGGCCGCATCGCCGCCCGCGTGGCTGCGCGCCTGTGATTGCCTGAACGTGAGCGATCGCCTTCGAAGCGGATATTTTGACGCCACTTGGCTATAAAAGTGGCGCGCCGGTCAATTCCTGAATTTCCTTTCTGGTCCAGCCGGGAGCGCTCTCTCGCAACAGCAGTCCTTCCGTTCGCACATCGATCACCGCCAAATCCGTCACGATAGTGTCCACGCAAGCCAGTGCAGTGAGCGGATAGGTACATTGCTTCACAATTTTTGGAGCGCCGACTTTTGTGGTGTGCTCCATGCACACCATCAACACTTTTGCGCCGGCCGCGATGTCCATGGCTCCGCCGATGCCACCTGAGCCGCGCGCGCCGGGAACTTTCCAATTGGCAAGGTCGCCTTTCTCAGAAACCTGAAATCCGCCGAGAACGGCCACATCCAGGTGACCACCGCGGCTCATCAGGTGGGCGTCCGCCTGATGAAAAAAAGATGCACCGGGCGCCAGCGTCACCGGAACTTTCATGGCGTCCACCAGGTCGTAATCTTCTTCTCCGGCCCTGGCGCGACGCCCCATTCCGAGAATGCCGTTTTCGCTGTGAAAAAAAACGGTGAGGCCGCGCGGCAAATAATCCGCGATCAAATTGGGGATGCCCCAACCAAGATTCACGTATGCGCCATCCGGCAATTCTTTGGCGGCGCGCGCGGCGATCTCTTCCCGAGTCAGGCGCGGTTTATCCGTCATAGCGAATTCCTTTAGCTTGCACAATGCGATGAACAAATATTGCGGGAGTTATCACATTTTCGGGCTCGAGGGCTCCGACCGGAACGATTTCTTCTACTTCCACAACAGTGGTTTTCGCGGCCATAGCCATGATGGGATTAAAATTTCTGGCCGCCAATCGATAGGTCAGATTTCCAAGCTCATCAGCTTTGTCCGCTTTGATGAACGCATAATCGGCATGAATAGGCGATTCCAGAATGCAGCGCTGGTTATCAATAACGCGCTCTTCTTTGCCGGCGGCTACTTCCGTTCCGACGCCGACAGTGGTGTAAAAGCCCAAAAGTCCGGCGGCCGCGGCGCGCATGCGTTCGCACAGAATGCCCTGCGGCACTAACTCCAGGGTGACTTCTTTGGACGCTAATCGCTCCCGAAAATGATTTGCATGCGGTCCGGGGAAAGAAGCGATAACGTGGCTGATCTGACCGTTCTTGAACATCAGTCCGAGTTCGCCGTCGCGAGTGCCGCAATTATTGCTGATCGCGGTGATGTTTTTGGTTCCTTTGCGGGCCAGCGCTTGAATGAGGTTGTTGGGGAAGCCCGCGCCGCCAAATCCTCCAAACATGATGCGCACGCCGTCCGGAACGTCCCCCACGGCAGCATCGACGTTAGGGAAAATTTTCCGTTTCATGAAAACATCGGCATGTTTAATTTCAGGCTGGGCAGTTGTTGACAGTCAATAGATGTTGTCACGGGTGGGTCATGTCTTCGGCGCGGACCAGTTTGTCGAATTCCTCGCCGCTAATAAAACCAAGTTTAATGGCAGCTTCGCGAAGACTGCTGTGTTCGTGATGCGCGGTGTGCGCAACTTTGGCGGCGTTATCGTATCCGATTTTCGGCGCGAGCGCCGTGACCAGCATCAGGGAAGTTTTCACATAGTGATCGATCTTTTCGCGATTGACTTCGATGCCGTGGGCGCAGTGTTCCACAAAACTATTGCAAGCGTCGGCGAGCAGCTCCACCGAATGCAAATAATTAAAAATCATCACCGGCTTAAAAACGTTTAGCTCGAAGTTGCCCTGTGAGCCTGCAAAACCGATCGCTGCATCGTTGCCCATCACTTGTGTGGCCACCATGGTGAGGGCTTCGCACTGCGTGGGATTTACCTTGCCGGGCATGATGGAAGAGCCCGGCTCATTTTCGGGGAGTGTCAGCTCGCCTAGGCCGCAGCGTGGACCGGAGGCCAGCCAGCGAATATCATTGGCGATTTTCATCAGCGAAGCGGCCAGAGTTTTGAGCGCGCCGCTGGCAAACACGATTTCGTCGTGCGCGGAGAGCGCGGCAAATTTGTTGGAATGCGAACGGAAAGGAAGTCCAGTTAACTCTGAAATTTTGCGGGCGGCACGCTCGGCGAATTCAGGATGGGCGTTCAGTCCGGTGCCGACAGCGGTGCCTCCGATGGCCAAGTCGTAGAGGCCATCAAGCGCTTCGTTAATCCGTTTGATGTCGCGGTCGAGCAAGCTGACCCAGCCCGAAAATTCCTGGCCCACCGTGAGCGGCGTGGCGTCCTGCAGGTGCGTGCGCCCGATTTTTACGATACCCATGAATTCGCGGGCCTTCGCGTCGAGCGCGTCACGCAAATTTTTCACGGCGGGCACAAGTCTGCGGACGGTTTCCGTCGCGGCCGCGATATGCATGGCAGTGGGAAAAGTGTCATTGGAAGACTGCGACATGTTGACGTCATCGTTGGGATGAATGGGTTTTTTGCTGCCCATGACGCCGCCGGAAAGCTCGATGGCCCGATTAGAAATGACTTCGTTGACGTTCATGTTGGTTTGCGTGCCGCTGCCGGTTTGCCAGATGCGCAGAGGGAAGTGATCGCCTAGTTTCCCGGCGATTACTTCATCGGCGGCCTGAACGATCAGCTTGGTTTTTTCCGCCGGAAGCTTACCCAAGTCCTGGTTCACCAGCGCAGCGGCTTTTTTGAGTACGCCGAACGCGCTGATGAGTTCCGGGGGCATGGTGTCTTTGCCGATGGCAAAATGAATCAACGAGCGCGCGGTCTGCGCGCCGTAGTAACGGTCCGCGGGAACTTCCATTTTGCCCATGCTGTCGGATTCGGTGCGGGTCTTTTGGGACGGTGAGGTGTGGGGATGCGCAGCGTGAACAGCGTCGGCCATCTCGGCTCCTGAAGCTCGCGAAAACCGCTGCATTAAGTTTAGCAGAAGCCCCAGAGTTAGTTTGACCACCTTGTGATTTCGGCGGGTACCTAAAAATTTATTCAGGTGAGCTTCATACCAAGTTCATGAATCTGTCACACAGCATTCATGTCTGCGGGGTACCGTCCGTCATCGGTACCGACCGGGTGTATTCCTCAGATTGAAAAAAAATAGCACCCGACGCGCCGACCTCGAGTTTCTGCAAGAACACAACATGGAATTTAAAAAATGACCACTCTGGCCAAGGGCACGAGTGTGAGGAGAGCTATGCGCAGATTTTTGCATTTGATTTTTGCGGCGTCGATTTTAGGTTATGGAGGGTGGGTCATTCCTGCCGCGGGGCAAAGCGGCAAGGGCGTAATTACAGGAACCGCGAAGGATTCCGCAGGCGCAGCTCTCTCGAGCACCCTGATCGAACTGCTGCCGCTGGGCAGAAAAGTTGTCTCGGACGAACTGGGACAGTTCCGAATTACGGAAATTCCGGCGGGCGAGTATACGTTGACCGCCTCTTACGTGGGATTAAATCCGTTCAGCGGCACTGTGAAGGTAGAAGCCGGGCAAACGGTAAATGTCGACCCCGTTCTGCAGGTGGCTTCGCAGGCCGATCAGGTCATAGTCACGGCAGAACGCCTGCAAGGCGAAAGTGAAGCGATCAATATTGAGCGAACATCGGACGAGATCGTGCAAGTGTTGCCCTCAAGAGTTATCAATAGCTTGCCCAACACAAACGTGGCGGATGCGGTTGGCAGGCTGCCCAGTGTGTCGCTGGAGCGCGATGAGGGCGAAGGAAAATATGTGCAGATTCGCGGAACTGAACCGCGCCTTAGCAATGTAACGATCAACGGCGTGAATGTGCCTTCCCCGGAAGGCGTAGTGCGCAATATCAAGCTGGACGCGGTGCCGGCGAATTTGGTCGAACGCATTGAAGTGTTCAAGACCCTTTCCGCCAGTCAGGACGCTGATGGAATCGGCGGCACCGTCAATCTCGTAACCAAGACAGCGAGCGAAAAGCCCACATACAATTTCGGCGGCGAAGGCGGCTACACCCCTATCCAGGGCGGACGAACTCTTGGCGGCATCGACGGAACTGTCGGTCAGCGTTTTGGAGTAAGCAAAAAATTGGGAATTTTGCTGGGTGGCACCTGGGATCGCAATAATCGTGGCATAGATGATTTAGAGCCGGCTCAAGCAGTGGGCACCACACCCAGTGGAAAGAATATTGCCTACGTTCCCACGGAAGATATGCGGTCCTACAATTACTACCGCACGCGATATGGCTTTGCTTCTGGCGTCGACTACACCTTTAAGCCAGGATCATCCGCTTACATAAAAGGATTGTATTCGGACTTTCACGACTACGGCGACACCATTGTGTATACACCCAATGCCGGAAACACCATCAAATCGGTCAACGGTTCCCAAGTCACGTTCGATAATGCCCAGGACTGCCAAACAGTCAACCAGGTCGCCGATATCACCAACCCTGGCAGCAATCCCTGCTCCCCAGGGTCCTACGCTTATCGCCATTACATTCGCCGCCCAGATCAACAGGTGTACAGCTTCTTGACCGGAGCTAGGCACGATCTTTCATCTACCCTCATCGTTTACGAGTTCGCGGTTTCACGCTCGCACAACATTGGCGGCCAGGACTTTGAGACGACTAACTTTGGTGCACCTACGGCTAGCTACGATTCCACTGGCGCCTTGCTGCCGGGATCAAATGGCGCTGATCTGGCCCTGAGCCTGAACAATCCCTTGCGCCCCAAATTTATCCCCTTGGATGGCAGCACCCCTTATAACGCCAGCCAATACCAATTGACCGATACGTCCTTCACGCATTACATCGCCCAGCAGCTAAACTTTCAGGGTGCGGCCTCCGTGGCGCGCCGCTACAACTTACACTCACACTTCGGCGTTTTCGAAATTGGTTTAAAGATTCGAAACTCGCACACGAAGCAAAATGAGGACGACTCCTTCTTCAATAATTCCAGCGCAAATATTCCCTTATCTTCGGTGTTGGGAACGTACACCAATCCTAGTTACTACGATCGTTCTTTCACCTACGGCAATTTGCCTTATGGACCGACATCGAATTACAACCAGATTATCCAGTCCGTTATGGCCAACCTTGCGCAGTTCCAGTTAGACCAGGTGGGTAGCATCACCCGTTCCGCTAGCGCCTTCTTTGACGCCAACGAGCGGGTGTACGCAGGCTACGTGCAAAACGCTATTTCCTTCGGCAAGTTTCGCGTGCAAGCAGGATTGCGAGTCGAGGGCACGGACACCACGTTCACGACGAATCAGTTGACCGCCAACGTCGACGGGTCCGGTAATTCCTTGCCTCCAACGATCACCCCACTGCAGCAAGGTTCCGGCTATACCAGCGTGTTACCCAGCGTTCAAGTGCAGTATCTGCTGGAGAAAAACACCAACCTTCGCGCCAACTTCAGTCAGGGAATCTCGCGCCCAAATATCGGCGACCTGGTTCCCACGACCATCGTTGACCCGAACGCGAGTCCAAAAAGTGTTTCAACCGGTAACCCGGACCTGAAACCCACCAAGGCTAACAATTACGATTTGCTGGTCGAGCATTTCTTTCAGCCACTCGGAATTCTGCAGGCTGGATTTTTCTATAAGCAGCTGTCCAACCCCATTTATCCGACCGCGGTGACACTTAACTCCGGTCCTGAAGCCGGATTTTTGTTGACGCAATCCATCAACGGTCCCAACGCGCATATCGCGGGATTTGAAGCCGCCTGGGAGCAACGGCTATCGCGCCTTCCTGGATTTCTAAATGGATTCGGGGTGGCCGCGAACTACAGCTACACCACTTCACAGGTTACTTTTCCGGCCGACTTTTCGAATGGGCGCGATGATCATCCCACCTTGCAGCGCCAGGCGCCGAACAACTGGAACGTCGGGTTAACCTACGACAAGGCGCGATTTTCCGGACGGTTCGCTATTACCCATAACGACGCCAACCTGTTTCAGTATGCGTATCAGGCCAACGGCACGCCTAACGATCCGATTCTGGGGTTGAAGGGTCCTGGCGGCGATATTTATCTTTACGCCCACACGCAGTTCGACGTGCAGGGAAGTTACCGCATCTACAAAGGACTCAGCTTTTTTGGATACGGACTTAACTTGAGCAACGAGGTTTTCGGATTTTATCAGGGCAGTCCGAAATACCCCATCCAGCGCGAATACTACCATCCCACTGTAGCGTTCGGTATGCGCTGGGCATCAGGCTCCGAGCAGTAATTTTCGCCAACGTAAAAAATCCCCACCCCGAAAGAACGGCAGGGTGGGGATTTTTGCGTTTAGGGTGCAAATCTAAAATAGTTACTTCGGTGTGCGATGCTTGAGCAGGAACAAATGGGAGGCGGAGTTTGTCTAATACAGCAAGGTGACTGTCATGGTTCAGACCCTACGGAGTGCGTGGAAGGCGAATCGACATTGGGTGGCAGCGGCGCTTCTTGGCGCTACGGCCTTGTTTCTGCTGTTGATGTTCATGAACTGGCGAAACGAACAACGTGGAATCGCTACAAGTAGGGCAACAGGGCTCGCCGCTGTGAATTCCTGGAGTATGCAGTCGATGTGGCGATCCAGTCCGCTCCTGCTTTGGCGGCAAAGGGAACGTGTCAGGCCCGTTGGAGTGGATTACCTGACGCCGTCGCCAAAAATCGTGGCTGGCAGTTCGATGCGTGGCGTGATTGGCGGAGTTGCTGGAACCCCTCCACCTCCTGCACGCCGCAATTCAAATTCGAACACATTAGCGGAGGTTACGGAGCGGCAAGTCATTCGCACCGGGTCGATCGAGGTTATTGTCAGCGATCCTCTGCAGACGGCTGAGCAGTTGCGGACTCTGGCGGTGAATTTCTCCGGATTTGTGGTGAGTTCGAACGTCAACGGTAGCGACGAAGGCACCAGGTTCGCGCAGGTCAGCATGCGCATCCCGGCCGCACACTTTGATGAGGCGCGAGCAGAGGTTCGCAAGATGGCCAACACCGTGGAGCAGGACACCATCGAAGCGCATGACGTGACCCGCGAATCCGTCAATCAGGAGGCGGCTCTGCGTAATGCCCGGGCAGAAGAAGCTGAATACCTGGCGATTCTGAAGCGTGCCGCGGCTGTAAAAGACGTTTTGGAGGTGAGCTCCAGGTTAGCCGAGGTGAGAGGGCGCATTGACGAATTAGAAGGCGATTTGCAGCTTCTTTATCATCAAGTCGAGATGTCTTTGCTGACGATCACCATTCGTGAGATGGCTGTGGCGCAAGCATTCGGACTGCATTGGCGGCCGTTGTACGAAGCGAAAGTCTCGCTGCGGGGCGCACTTGGCGGAATGGCTGATTATGCGGACGATATGGTGGCGCTTTTTTTGAATCTTCCGGTAATAGCAATATGGATGCTCACGATTGTGGCGCTGCTGAAAGTCGGATGGCTGGCGCTGCGCCGTACCGCGCGAATGTTTTTTCCTGGATCAACGATGTGGTTGCAGCGGCTGGCGCAGTCACGGACAACGTGAACTTTAATTGCTGAAAGGCCTGGGGCGGAACAGATACACAAACGAATGGAGTTAAACCTCCATCTTTGAAATTCGAAAATACGGTTCGCGTTTCGGGGCCTTGCCAGAGGCGTACCACATCATTACTAAACGGGTTGCCGCCGACAGATGCGATGCAGGCCTCGTGTATAATCTTGATAGGGGCATCGGTTCATTTCGTGGGGCCACAGAACAGAACTAAAGCGGCAAAGCTGGCTGTAGCAGCCAAGGGTGCCGTGCGCTTGCGTCGTGCGGCGCGGTTTGCGCGGACGCGTGCGCGCGAATTGCGCATGATCGTGAAAGCGCTGGTTTCAA
This sequence comes from Candidatus Acidiferrum sp., assembly GCA_036270765.1. GTDB lineage: Bacteria > Acidobacteriota > Terriglobia > Acidiferrales > UBA7541 > Acidiferrum. Next base: position 1,803 of record DATBBY010000063.1, on the reverse strand, counting down.
CCAAGCACCCCATCCTCATTCACATCATTCCCATGCGCCGCTGCAATCTGGCCTGCACCTATTGCAACGAATTCGACGATGTCTCCACGCCCGTGCCTTTGGAAGAGATGAAGCGCCGCCTGGATTCATTGGCCGATATGGGCACTTCGATTATTACCGTCAGCGGTGGAGAGCCGCTGCTGCACCCCGAGATCGACGAAATCATTCGGCATATCCGCCGCCGCGGAATTATCGCCGGCATGATTACCAACGGATTTTTTCTGAATCAAGAGCGCATCGAGCGGCTGAACCGCGCCGGCCTCGAACATCTGCAGATCAGCATCGATAACGTGACCCCCGATGAAGTCTCAAAAAAGAGCTTGAAGACGCTGGACGGCCGCCTGGAAATGCTTGCGCAGTATGCTGTTTTTCAGGTGAACATCAATTCGGTGTTGGGCAGCGGCGTGAAGAATCCGGAAGATGCCTTGCAGATCGCTCATCGCGCCGTCGACCTGGGATTTACAAGTACAGTTGGGATTATTCACGACAATAATGGTCAATTAAAGCCGCTGGGCGAGCACGAACAGAATATTTTTGAAGAAATTATGGAGTTGGGCAAGCGCTCGTTTTCGCGCTTCAACGAATTTCAACACAACGTCGCACGCGGCCGTGAACACAATTGGCGCTGCCGGTCCGGATCGAGATATTTATATATTTGCGAGCGAGGGCTGGTGCACTGGTGCTCGCAACAACGCGGCTATCCAGGGATTCCGCTGGCGCAATATTCGCCGGAGGTGCGTCATCGCGAATATTCTACTGAGAAATTCTGCGCCCCGCGATGCACCGTTTCTTGCGTGCAACAAGTGGGCATCCTGGATAATTGGCGCGGCCCGCAAAATTTAAAACCCATGCCAATGGACCCTACCCCACAGACACCGGAATTGGTCCAGATCGGTCCAGCCGGCGACATTCAGTAGAGCGCGAAAAATAAAACTCTTCGAAGCTTTCTAAAGACACCTCCGCGGCGTTTTCACTTAAATGAAAGTTCCAAGCTGCCTAGTGTCTACTTGCCAGATAGGTCACCTACCTTCCAGGCGCCGACGCTTCTGCGGTCCAGGTATTAATTACGACAACGATATTGGGCTAAGTGCTGCTCCTGGGTACAGCTCAAACTATTATTTAGTTATGCCAACAAACATTTATCAATGGATTGAACTGGCCGCGTGCCTCGTCATCGTCTATATCGTTTTCCACCCGCTAGTCAACTTTCTGGATAAAATCTTCGAAAGTTAGCTGTGGTCTGTCTAAAAAGCGGACCTCACCGAAAGCACTTGCTGAATCGAATCTACGACCTTCGATAAATTGTCGATCCTCATCCGGCCGCGTGGGCACGACATGCTTCCCCCCTAAGCGGCACACAAGCGTTGATCGTGGCGCCATGGCCTGGCTCCGATTGGATGGAAAGCTCGCCACCCACCAATTGTAGTCGCTCCCGCATGCTAACGAGTCCGATACCGCGATGGTAGAAGGCATTTTGCGGGTCAAAGCCAACTCCCAGATCTTTCACGGTCAGTTGTATCTGTGCCGATGTTCCGCTCAGTTCCACTTTGAAATGCCGCTCACCGCTGTGTTTAACTGCATTCTGTAGCGCTTCCTGTAAGACCCGGAACAAACAAAGGGAGCTTTCTTTGGGCAGGTTGTGCGGTATCCCTGCCTGGCGAAAGTCAATCACTACCGTGTGTTGCTCAGACAATTCTCTGCAGAAACCACTCACCGCCGCTGCAAGTCCCAAGTACTCGAGTTTTGAAGAGTGAAGACGGTGCG
>DATBBY010000062.1:0-12459 GCA_036270765.1 Candidatus Acidiferrum sp. | reverse complement strand
GCCGGTTAGTGAAGCCACGTCTTGTTGAGCATTGGCTCTACATAAAGTTAAGAACAACGAAAGAAAAATGACGGCGATGATTTGGAAAGTTCTCTTAGTCACGACAAGTCTCCGATCGAGTGAGCCGCAAACACAAAGTAGCGGGCACACGGGAGGAGCAATCTGGCGGCCATTGCAGACAGAAATCAGGAAGGGAATTATTGCGTTTTATTTCAGAGAGATTCGATTTCTAAAACAGAGAAAATTTATAAGCAGGTTTTATCGCTTATACCGAAATATGCAATTAAGAAGTGTATTTTCATATGAGTTATGGCGAATGCTTATCTTAATTAAGCGCGCGTCTGTTCTATTTTTAAATTCGTTCCGAAACGAACAGATTTGTTTTGAAACGAAAAAAAACGGTATCTCGGGTACTTGGCGGCTTACGTACATTGGTAAAGCACTCGGCGAAATAACCGGTAGACCGGTGGCTAGGTCTCGGGAGGCCGCTGACACGCCGGTTGAAAAGGTGGCGCACATTGCCGGAATAAAATATCCGCTTATGAGGTTAGTCGATATGTGCTTCTGGGAAATCGGTGCGGAAATTAGTGAGCAGAAACAGAACGCGGAGTCGGAGCTCGTCGGGTATGGCGCACGATAGATTAATTTATCTGGACGCGGATGAAGGACACTGTGATTTCAAGGCCCAGGCTAAAAGTTCAGCTGTGAGCACCCTGAACAACAGAACGAAAAACCGATCTACGAACTACGGTTGGTCGATGGGGGTGCCGGTGCGCTGCGCTACGATTTTGCGAGCGTTTTGGTATAGCGCGCGGGCCTGGGGGATGCTGTCAACGGCTTTTTGGACTTGGGGGTCGGCTTCGAGTAGCACCTTAAAACCTTCTTGTTGGCCGAAGGCGGACATGAAAATTTCTTGTTTTATTTTGCGCTTGATCCAGTCCTGATTTTCGGCCATTTCGGGTTCGGTGTAGTGCACGTTGTGCTTGTTCAAATAATCGCGGAAGGTTTTCATCACGGCGTCGTCCACTTCAAATTGCTTGGTGACGGTGGGCTTGCTGCCGAGATAGTAGCGCGTGAAGCCGCCGACTCCGGTTTCTACCGGGATGAACACGTCGGCGCGGAAAAGGGACTCTTCAAATTTGTTCAGCTTGGGCGCGGCCACGACGATGTCGGGCGTGATGCCGCCGCCGCCGGTGACCTGGCGGCCGCTATCGGTGAGCTTGATCTCCGTGGGATGCTCGGGAACTTTGCGCTCGTAGTGATACTCGTAGAGAGAAATGGATTTGTAATCGCGCTGAATCAGGCGGCCGCTGGGGGTGTAGTAACGCGCCGTGGTTAACGCCAGGCCGGTGTTTTCGCTGAGCGGCGTGACGGTTTGTACCAGGCCCTTGCCAAAAGTGGTCTCGCCGACGATGAGGCCGCGGTCGTGATCCTGCACTGCGCCGGCTACGATTTCGGTGGCGGAGGCGGAATTATTGTTCACAAGAATTACGAGAGGCACAGTTACGCCTTGATTGCCGCGCACAGCGTAGTAAGGACGATTCGGGGAGCTACGGCCGTGATGCGAGACGATTAATTGCCCCTTGTCGAGGAACATGTCGCCGACGGCTACTGCTTCGTTGAGGAGGCCGCCAGGATTGCCGCGCATGTCGAAGATGAGGCCATCGAGCTGCGAGGCATTGAGCTGCTTGAGGCCTTCGGCGATTTCACGGTCGGTGGTTTCGTTGAAGCCGGAGAGGCGAATATAGCCGATGCCGGGCTTGAGCAGAAAAGCGATGTCCACGGAATGTCGTGGAATTTCGTCGCGCGTTACGGTGAAGACCAGCGGCTCGGAATAGCCTTCGCGCGCCACGGTGATTTTTACGACAGTGCCCTTGGGACCTTTGAGCAGGTCGGCAACTTCACTGGTGGTCAGGCCGTCGGTGGCTCTTTCGTCGACTTTTGCGATGACGTCACCGGGACGAAGGCCCGCGTTGTAGGCTGGCGCGCCAACATACGGGGCCATGACCACGGTGTGATTTTCGCGCGGCGCCACGACCATGCCGACGCCGTAATATTTGCCACGCTGATCTTCGCGGAGTAATGCAAACTGCTTGGCGTCAAAGAAATTGGAGTGCGGGTCAAGCATGCGCAGCATACCGGGAATGGCGCCCTGGTAGACCGCTTTATCTACGTCGACCGGTTCTGCGTAATTGTTCTGGACCACGTCGAGGACGCGGGTGAAATCGCGGACGGCGGACTGATAATCGTCGGCCGAGGAACTAGTAGCACGGACGTTGGGTCCGTAAATGGCTCCGAGAACTGCACATAGGAACAGGACGGTGACTACAAGCACCAGGCCACGAAACTGTGATTTCATGCGGACCTCGGGAATGTGGGCATCCAACCAATTATAACACAGCGTACTCTATTGCTTGGACGCGCCGTGTGAGCGTTTGACAGCGTTTGACACCGTTCTCTATGATGCAGATGGCCGCGAAAACGGCTATCAGGAGCCCATGCTAAGTATTCCACACATGCTGGTGGTGTTTGTAATTGTGCTGGTCGTCTTTGGGCCGCAAAAGCTGCCGGAGCTTGCGCGCAGCCTGGGGAAATTGATGGCGGAATTTCGCAAGGCGTCGGCGGACTTTCGCGGGGCATTTGAGCAAGAGATGAAGGATATGGAGCGGCAGGTGCGCGAGGTGGAGCGCAAGAAGGCCGCGGACGCGGCGGCTAAAGCCGCGAATGAGGCGCCGGTGCAGGCGGCAACACTAGCTACGCCTGCAGGCGTGGAGACGCCGGCGAGCGGAGCGGGGGAGTTCTGGGTTGGTGGAGGCGGTGTTGGGGCGGCCGGTTCTGATTCTGGCTCGGCTGCGGGAGCTTCCGCGGATGCTTTTGGGGAGCCTATTGATGCGCGCGTGACGGAGGGAACTGCGGAGTTGGTGGTTACGCCGGTGGCGGAATCGGTGGCGCGGTCTTCGGTGGGGGAGACGGCGATCGAAGGGGCGAACGGATCAGCCGCGCAAACCGAAGGTGTTAACACAAATGTTAACGGAAGCGGTTCAAAGACAGCCGCTGAAACAGCTGCTGAAACACAGGGCCACGCAGTTAGTATTGACGTTCCTCATGACCAGCAACCCGCCTGAAGCAACGATTATGCCGACAACACCGCCGGAAGATCCTGGCGGGCAGATGACATTTTTTGAGCATCTGGTGGAGCTGCGCAAACGGATCATCACGTCACTGATTGCGGTGGGGATCGGCGCGGGTGTCGGATGGTTTGTGGCTCCGCATTTCGTTTCGTGGATCACCAAGCCGATGTTGAAGGCGCTGGCGGACCAGCACCTGACGCAGCAGTTGGTGTACACCAATCCTACTGGGTTCCTGAGCCTGTTGATTACTCTTTCCATTTATCTGGGACTGGTGCTGGCATCTCCAGTGGTGCTGTATCAATTCTGGCTATTTGTGGCGCCAGCTTTATACAAGCATGAACGCAGCGCTACGACAGGATTTTTATTTTCTACGGTAATTTTATTTTTGGCGGGAATCGGTTTCGGGTATTTCATGATGTTGCCGAAGGTGCTGAAGTTTCTGATCAGTTTTCAGGGGCCGGTCGTGCCGCTCATCAGCATCAATGAATATTTTGATCTGACGCTGATGGTACTGCTGGGCGCGGGATTGATATTTGAGTTGCCGGTGTTGATTTTCTTTTTGACCCTGTTTGGGATTGTGACGCCGAAGTTTCTGTTTGTTAATTCCAAGTACGCGATTCTGGTGATCTCGATTCTCGCAGCGATTGTTACGCCGACTCCGGACGCGTTGACGATGTTGGTCGTGATGGCACCGATGGTGCTTTTGTATTTTGCGGGGGTTGGCGTGTCGGCGCTGGTGGTGGGTAGGCGGAACAGGCGACTGGCAGCGGCGGCGGCGGCGGGAACTTCGGCTGCGGAGGCGCACTGAGTGGGTTGGAGAGCGGAACTGAAATGTAGTTTACGGATGTGGACTGGCGCCGCGTGGAACTTGACCGCACACTTTGCGCTTTTTTTATGTGCCGGGCTTTTCAGTTTGACGGGGTGCAAGGCGAACACCGATGAGACGCACGGTGCGGCTACGGGCAATCCCGCGGCAGTGAGCGCGGCTACGTCGGGCGCAGGACTGGGAGGCGCAGACGATGCTCCGGCTCCGGACCAAACTGGCGGATTTGACGGTAAGCGGGCGTTCGAACATGTGGCCAAGCAAGTCGCGTTTGGGCCGCGGCCATCGGGTTCGCAAGCTATCGCGCAAACGCAGGATTATATATTGACGCAGTTGAAGAGCTACGGATGCACCACGGAAGTGGATGCGTTTAACGCAGACACGCCCGTCGGACGGCTCCCGATGAAGAATATTCTGGTGAAGATTCCTGGCGATGATTCGTCGATCATTTTGCTAGGCACGCACTATGATTCGCTGTTGCGACATGACATTACTTTTGTGGGCGCGGACGACAGCGGGTCGTCGACCGCCGTGATGCTGGAACTGGCCAGGCTGCTTTGCGCGAAACATGGAAAGCACGCGGTATGGATTGCTTTTTTTGATGGCGAAGAGGCAATGAAGACGTGGAGCGAGACGGATAGCCGCTATGGCAGCAGGCAGATGGCGGCACGATTTGCTGCTGCTGGCGATATTTCGAAGATCAAGGCGTTTTTGTTAGCGGACATGGTGGGCAGCCGGTCTTTACATTTTGCGCGAGAATCGACGTCGACGGCTTCGCTAGTGGATCTGATGTGGGCTACGGCGGCGAAGCTGGGGTACTCGCAGATATTTTTGAATACGTCGACCGGCGCGGAAGACGATCACGATTCGTTTTTGAAGCGCAAAGTTCCGTCCATAGATGTGATTGATTTTGATCGACAGCAGGATGTGCCGTTCTGGCATACCGCGGACGATACGCTGGATAAAATCAGCGCACGGAGCCTGGCGATCAGCGGGCACGTATTTTTGGAAACCGTGAACGAGCTTCAGAAGAAATAATTGTTCCGGCGCTGGCGAGCTGATCGGGGCCCTGTGTTACATTCAAAATAGTTGTTATCGTTTCCGCTCACAATGAAAGCAAAAATAATCCGAGTGCGATCGGCTGCGGGGGAGTACGCCGTTTTATGCGGCGCGGGAATTGTGCGTGAAGCGGCCCGTGAGATTGCGAAGTTGGGCGAGTTCTCCAGCGTGCATGTCTTGACGTCGCCCAAGGTGTGGCGTGCGGTGGGAAAAGCAGTAAAGCCAATTCTTTCGCCGGACGCTTGGAAAAACGTACATTTGTTTGACGATGCCGAAACGAAGAAGAACATGCGGACGGTGGAATTGCTGTGCCGTAAGTTGACGCGCGCGGGGGCGGACCGTAAGTCGCTGATTGTTGCTGTGGGTGGCGGCGTTGTTGGGGATGTCGCTGGATTTGTGGCGGCAAGTTACCTGCGAGGGGTGGCGTTGGTTCATGTGCCTACGACGCTGGTGGCGCAGGTGGACAGCTCCATTGGCGGGAAGACTGGCGTGAATTTGCCGGAAGGAAAAAATCTGGTTGGGGCGTTTTATCCTCCGAGGCTGGTCGTGATTGATACAGATTTATTGAGGACTCTGCCGGAGCGGCAGTTCCGCAGCGGAATTGCAGAAGTAATTAAGTACGGGGTGATTGCCGATGCGGAGCTGTTTGCCTATTTAGAGCAGAACATGGAGAAGTTGCTGCACAAGGATCGCGCCGCCTTGGATTACTTGATACCGCGCTGCGTGGAGATCAAGGCCGATGTGGTGAGTCGTGATGAGCGCGAATCCGGGTTGCGCGAAATTTTAAATTTCGGGCATACATTTGGGCATGCATTGGAGAGCGTGACGAAGTACCACCGCTACTTGCATGGCGAAGCGGTCGCTTGGGGCATGTTTGCCGTTAATATGCTGGGCACCTATACCGGTTTTACGGACAAAAATGAAGCGCCGCGGCTGTCTAGGTTGATTCACAGGGCAATCGAGTTGCCCTGGTGGCCACGTGTTCCGTCTCGCGCCATGATCGAGGCGATGCAAACAGATAAAAAAAAGACGGGCGGCAAATTGCGTTTTGTTTTGTCGCCTCGAATCGGTGAGGCGCGGTCTACAGATTCGGTATCGGATGAAGCAGTCAAGAGTGTTCTAGATTTCTTTCTCGCTCCCGTGGGGAAAAAGCGAGCGGCTGGAAACGAGGCGTTGCAATGAATGAAACTGCCGCGCCGGTGAAGGGCACACAACCGCTGGGAACGCAGACGGAAGCGGAAGCATCGCAAAAAGTTCGCGAGATGTTTACGCAGATCGCGCCGAAATACGATCTGCTGAATCATTTATTATCCCTGCAATTAGATCGAGTGTGGCGCGCCAGAGCGGCGAAATTATTGTCGCCGGTTCTGAAACGGCCGGACGCGTTGGTGTTGGATCTGTGCTGTGGCACCGGGGACCTGGCGCTTGCTCTGGCGCTTGTGGGGCCTGCGCGAGTGATGGGAGCGGATTTCGCGCATCCGATGCTGGTGCAGGCAACGGTTAAGAGCGCCGCGAAGATTCCTTTTCTGGAGGCTGATGCGCTGCGGCTGCCGTTTGCTGATTCGTCGTTCGATTTGCTGACCGCGGCGTTTGGGTTCCGCAACCTGGCGAACTATGAGGAGGGTTTGCGGGAAATGATGCGCGTTTTGAAACCGGGCGTGACGGTGGGGATTCTGGAGTTTACGGAACCGCCAGAAGGATTGTTGGGCAATTTATATCGATGCTATTTTCGCGGCGTACTGCCGCGCATTGGCGGAATGCTCTCGGGCGATCGCGACGCGTATACCTATCTGCCCAAGTCGGTGGCGCGATTCTTTCGTCCTGCGCAGCTTAAAGCATTGATGGAGTCGCTTGGTTATACGGCGGTGCAGTATCGAGTATGGACGATGGGTACGGTGGCTTTTCACACCGCGCAAAGAAGCATTCGCAACGAAACTTAAATTGACTTGAAAACGAACTGGCGGTAAAACCTGTGCGCTATTCGCGGGACCAACCGGAATCGCCGCCCGCTTTGCGCAAGGCGTCTTCCAGATCGCTCAAGCCTTGTTTTAGTTGCTCGATGTCCTTTTGCTTGGCTGCGATCTTTGCGTCCTTCTCATTGATGTCTTTCCGGGTGTACTGCTCGGCCATGGCTTTTTGCGGATCGGAATAATACTGAATCTGATCTTTTTGACCTTCACGTTGCAGGACATCCAGTTCTTTTTCCGCGCGAGCAATATTGTCGCGTTGTTCTTTGAAACGCTTGCGCCAGTCGGATTCGGCCTTGGCGTCCAGATCCGCGGAAGTCGGAGTTTTCGAGGAAGTTCCTGCCGTCTTGGAAGATTCGTGCGTCGAGGAATTATCCGTTGTGGACGTAGCTGCGGGTGCTGGTTTTGACCTGCTCACATCGTCGTCGGTATAAACTTTTTTGGGTTTGGGGGCGGTTTGCTTGGCTTCGCGCGCGCGACGGGCGGCGTCGGCAACGGGATCGCCAGTTTGCTGGGAGTTGTCTTGCTGACGCGCGGCCACTAAGACGGAAGAGAACAGAATGGCTGACGCTAACAGGAATGATTTAGCCTTCATAGAACCTGCCTTCCGCACTGGGACAGCTGCTACCGATTTACGGCCTTCACTCGGCAACAATCCGGCATATGGATATCCACCTCGTATTGTACTGCTTCGCGAGTCAACCGGAGAGAGAGCGGCGGCGTAACGATAACTGGCCGCAGTCCACCCGGTCAGTACAGGTGGCGGTTGTCACGGCGTGCGCGTGGTTAGATTTATTACCGGAGCTGAAAAAAGAAAAACTACGACCAAGGCGCCAATGCCGAGAAAAGTACCCAGCGGAAGCTGGTACTGGGTGGCAATAGCCCAGCGTAGGGAACGTACTTTGCCTAGGCCGCGGCGGCTGGCGCGTTCGGCGAGCTGCCGTTTCCAGCCGATGGCGTAGAGAGCCAGAATCAGCCCGAGGCCCAAAATACTGCCAAGCAGCGTGCCGAGCAGGATGGTAATGAACGAGCCACGCAAGCCCAGAAACGTGCCGACCATGGCCATCATTTTTACATCGCCGAAACCCATGCCTTCGCGGCCGCGAACAACTTTATAGAGTGTAGCAGCGCCCCAGAGCAGAAGGCTGCCGAAGGCGGCGCCGAGAAGCGCGTCGACAATACCCAATGCGCTTTCTGGAATCAGGCCATGAAAGAGACGAACATTTAGCAAGATGGCGGTGCCGTCGCCCGGGGGAACGAAGTAGGCAAAGATCAAGCCGGCGATGAAGCCTGGGAGGTTTACGGCATCGGGCAGGATGCGCACGCGCAGATCGGTGATAGTGAGGACGATGATGATGCAGGAGAAAACAATCCATTTGAAGGTTTCAACGGTCAGGCCGAAGCTCAGATAGCAACCTACAAAGAGCAATCCGGTGACTAGCTCGATCAGAGGATACAAAGGGGAGATGGGCAGTGCGCAGGAACGACATTTTCCACGTAGCCACAGCCAGCCAAGGATGGGTACGTTATCGTAAGGCTTGATGGGCGTGTGGCATTTCGGGCATCGCGAGCCGGGTGAAACGATGGACTGGCCTTCTGGGATGCGCGAGATGCACACATTGAGAAAGCTGCCAATGATGATTCCAAAAACAAAAAAGAAGAAAAGGACCACGGATTGACTGTGCCACAGTAGACGATGGGCCTCAAGAAACTGCGAGTTTGGCGTGTCGGATGGCTAACATCCGACTGGACTGATAAAGCCATCTCGGACCACGCGCAGAACATTACGATTGACGGGTGGTTCTCAATATGAGAACCTTAACTCATGCGCATCATTAAGCGCGCCGCGCTCATTCATTTCTGGGACGATCATCCCGACGCGAAGGCAAGCTTGGAGGCTTGGTATGGCGTTGTGCGCAACGCTAAATGGTCAACACCGATTGAGATGAAGCTATTGTACGGTAACGCTGACCTAGTTGGACGCCGGACGGTTTTCAATATCGCTGGCAACCAGTATCGGCTGATAGCGAGAGTGAACTACGTTTCGCAAACGGTGTTTGTGCTACACGTGTTAACGCATTCGGATTACGACAAGGGGGCTTGGAAATTATGACCACGACGACGCTGGAGCTTGACAAAAAGACGTATGCACAATTACTAGCTCAGGCGTTGCCTCACGTGATTCGCACAGAAGAGGAATTTGAGCGCCTGACGAAGGAATTGATGCGTCTTGACGAGCTCACCAATAGTTCTGTTGAAGAAAGAGAATTGGCTGAACTGTTGACTGTGCTGATCGATGAATATGAGACGCGACGTTATCCGATACCGAAGGCCAGCCCGCGGCAGACGCTGCGACATTTAATGGAGGCTCGAGATTTAACTCAAAAAGATCTGTGGAAGGTATTCGGATCAAAAGGGATTGCGTCCGAGGTGTTTCACGGAAAGAGAGCAATTAGCCGGATGCAAGCGAAGAAGTTGGCTGATTTTTTTCACGTTGGAGTTGAGTTGTTCATTTAACGCAGAGCGCCCTATGAAATGGTTTGAACGGAAGATTCGGAGATATGAGCATCGCCGGTGGACTACCGATGACAACCGGCGGGTGCAGCCATTCGAATGGGGGCTCGAGCATATTGACGGAGATGCCGCGGAGTCGAATCCGCAGGAATACATACGTCAATATGCACGGCATGCCATTGCAACGAGCCATCAATGGTTCGCGACGACTCCTCCGCCAGACTATCGAGTGGACGGGGAGAATGTGCTTACGTTTCCCAGTTCGATAGAGTCGGCGTGGCCGGAAAACAATATCGTTCACGCGCAGATTTTCCCGGGAAAGAAAAATGGCGCAGCGGTGTTGGTGCTTCCGAACTGGAACGCCAAGTGGCATGGACAGCGGGGGCTTTGCGAATGGATTCAGCGGCTGGGAATTACGGCGGTAAAGATGAGCATGCCGTATCACGACCGGCGCATGGCCAGGGGGCACGAGCGCGCGGACCAAATTTGCGGGCCGAATATCGGGTTGACGCTGCAGGCGAATCGCCAAGCAGTTCAAGATACGCGCCGATGTTTGCGATGGCTGGTACAGCAGGGTTATAAGCGACTGGGGCTGTTGGGGACGAGTATCGGGTCATCGATCGGATATATCGCGCTGATGCATGACGAAGCGATTCGCGCAGGTGGCTTCTTCCACATTTCCACTTATTATGCGGACGTAGTGAGCCAGGGTATGACAACCAATCACGTGTGGGAAAGTTTGCGGCATCACGTGACGGTGGATGAGTTGCGGGAGTATTGGGCGCCGATCAGTCCGATGCCGTACGTGGAGCGCGGACTGGGAGCGGACCGAAACTGCTTCATGGTTTATGGGAAGTACGATCCCACGATGTTGCCGGAATTGACGAAGCAGATGCTGAATTCGCTGCGGCGGCACGGTTCGAATCCGCGAGTGCTGGAGCTGGCCTGCGGGCATTATTCGCTGGAGTTGCGGCCGTTCAGTTACATCGCGGGGTATCGGATGCTTTCGTTTTTCCGGCGTACGCTTGGTTGAAGCACGTTGGACTCGGCGAAAATTATTGCTGCTTAGTTTTGCTGGGCTCGCCGAGAACCATGGTGCGATACATGCGATCGACGAGGTCGCGCTGCTGCGGTGTGAGCGGGCCATTCTCGTCAAGTCCCATGGCTTTTAGGGAACGGTGATAGACCTCCTCACGCTCTTGCCTGGTCAGAGACGCTGCCTGTTTTGGGTCGGTCATTTTCAGGCCGTTGCGTTGGATTCGCGCGTCGTTTTCGGCGTTCTCTTTTCTCTCTGCGGCGGCTTTAGCTTGCTCGGCGTCGCTCAGGGCGCTTAGTTCGGAGCGCATTGCGGTTGCTTTTTCCTTTGCATCGGGCGAGCAACCTTCAAAACCTGCAATCAAATCCATGACCTCCTGAGCGTCGAAAAACGGAATTTTGTGCTGGATGGCGGCATCACGGGTGGGCTCGATCGAAGCTTGGCACTGCGAGGCAAGGGCAAAGGTAGCCCCAGTGCGCCAATATTTGTGCGAATGCAATTCGATCAAGCCGGGAATATCGTCCGGTTGAATCCTGGTGGCGAGTTCGTGGAGCGATGTTTCTCCGTAGCCCAGGCCGTGCGCGCCGAGATGTTGCGCGTGCAAAAGAATGATGCGCAGTTCTGTGGGCGGTTTTGGACTTTGCCCCGCGGCGAAAACCGTGAGAGGTGCGAGATATATCACGATGCAACTGAGCAGATTTACGATGATTTTAGACATCGCTAGATCGGATATTCAAACGTTGTGAAGATGGTAGCGCCGTGACGGTAAGAATCCAACCGTGATTGCTGCGGTGTTTCTAAAGGCAACGTATAGGCGCAGTCGGGTGCGCGGCCACGGTTATGGCGTGTGATAACGTAGCGGTTCGGAGGAATCATGGCAACTTTGGGATCGCCAATCGAGCAGCTGAAGAAAAATATGAAAGCGGCGTGGATGGCCGGAGATTTTGGTCAAATCGCGAAATATAACGAAGAAGAAGGGGCGCGGTTTATCAAGCGACTCGAGATGCGCCAAGGTTCAGATTTACTGGATGTGGCGTGCGGAACGGGTAATACGGCAATCCCGGCGGCCCGTGACGGCGCGAACGTAATTGGGGTGGACATCGCGACGAATTTATTGGAGCAAGCACGGGCTCGAGCGGCCAGCGAGGGATTGAAGGTAGAGTTCCGCGAAGGGGATGCCGAGGCGCTGCCTTTCGGCGTGGCAGAATTCGATGTGGTGGTTTCGATGTTTGGGGCCATGTTTGCGCCGCGTCCTGCTTTAGTGGTCACAGAATTGACGCGGGTTTGCCGTATAGACGGATTTATCGCCATGGCCAACTGGACGCCGACGGGCCTTATCGGCAAGAACTTCGCGATCAATGCGCGATATTTGCCGCCACCTGAGAATCTGGAACCGCCGGTATTGTGGGGCAAAGAGGAAATTGTTGCGGAGCGCTTTTCCAAAGCAGGTTGGAAAGTCGAGACCGCGCGACGGCAAATGGAATTCAAATATCCACATCCGGCTGCGGGCGTCGTGAAATTATTCCTAGAATATTTCGGGCCGACGAAGATAGCTTTTTCGCGGCTTGATGCGGCCGGGCAGCAAGGGCTGGCGACCGATATGGAGAAGCTTTGGGCCGACCATAACGAAGGGCCGGCCGATCAGACCCACGTTAAAGCTGAATATCTGGAAGTGACCGCGCGCAAGGCTTAGCGCGATTTGTACTTGCGACTGTAACAAAACCTGCCCTTGTACAATCCTAGCGTCTGGCCCTCTCTACTCGGAGGAATTGTTAGCTCGCTGCGCTTGTTCCCGATGCGCTATGGATTTTAATCCGACCGCTCCTTCCAGCTTCAGTGCCGTTGGCCTACCGGGGCTGGCCCCGTCGTAGATTCCACAGTCCACGCGCCGACAGGATGAAGGTGAAGCCCCCGAGCGCGCCGAGCGCC
>DATBBY010000061.1:0-8787 GCA_036270765.1 Candidatus Acidiferrum sp. | reverse complement strand
CTCCGTTCGCTTGGATGAAAACAGAATCCTGAATACGCCTACGTGCATGAACAAAGGCACGCTGTCGCCTGAAGATCTGGTGATTACCGATCTGAACGGCGCGCATATTTCTGGAAGTCGCAAAGTGTCATCGGAAGTGGCCATGCACCTTTTGTTTTATCGCATGCGCCCGGACGTGCAGGCGATCTGCCACGCACACCCGCCTACGGCGACAGGTTTTGCCGTAGCGGGGCGCGCGTTGGACCAAGCGCTGCTGCCGGAAGTGATTATCGGCCTGGGACAAATTCCGTTGGTGCGTTATGCAACGCCGGGAACGCCGGAATTGAGCGCCGCGATTGAGCCGTTCGTTCCGCATTATGACGCGCTGCTGCTTGCCAATCACGGAGCGGTCACCTGCGGGCCGGATCTGCTCACCGCTTTTTTCCGCATGGAGACCATTGAGCATTCGGCGAAAATTACATTGGCGGCCGAAATGGCCGGCGAACCACAGCTGCTTTCCAGTCGCGAAGTAGCCAAGCTAATGGCCTCGCGCTCGAGATATTTTGTAGCGCCGCCACCCGGCGGAGGAGCGGACCTGCCAATAACCAGTGACGGCGGCGACTCAGCAGGGGAACACGTTTCGCTGACGCGCAGCGAGCTTGGCGCACTGATCGACGAAGCGGTGCGCAAGGATCGCAGCCGCCGCTGACATTGTTTGTTTTGGTGTCGGCGATTTGTGAGATACAAGACACTACTCTGACAGATCAAGTATGCCCGATCTCTCTGCAGCGGACTTTGGTGTCATCTTTGCGTTAGGATTTCCCGTATATTTCCGCCTCGGATCGTTGCAACTCCATCCTCATGTTGTTTTCGAAACTCTCGCATACGCAGGAGCGTTTCGCTTGTATTTGTACGAACGGCGGCGTCGCGGCGACGTCCTTGATGACACAAATCGCTGGTGGGTGATTGCTGCGGCCGCCATTGGCGCCGTGGCCGGAAGCCGGATGTTGTATTGGCTTGAGGACCCAAGTTTGGCGCTGCACGAGTGGAACAATCTCGCGTTTCTAACAGGAGGAAAAACGATCGTCGGCGCGTTAATCGGCGGTTTGTTCGCGGTGGAATGGACCAAGAAAAGATTGAGCATCGCCCCTCGCACGGGAGACTTGTTTGCGATGCCGCTATGCACCGGAATCGCCATCGGGCGAATCGGGTGTTTCTTAACCGGCACTGATGATCACACTGTGGGTGCCGTTACCACGCTTTTTTGGGGGGTAAATTTTGGAGACGGAGTCTTTCGGCATCCGTCACAACTGTACGAGTCAGCATTCGCATTGCTTTTGCTGATTTTCCTATGGGTCCGATCGAAGCGCCCTCACCCCCAAGGCGATATTTTCAAAATATTTATGGTCGCGTATTTTTCGTTTCGGCTAGTGGGCGATTTTTTGAAGCCGGATGTTCGAATAATCACGGGATTGTCTTCCATTCAATGGGCCTGTCTACTCATGCTTTTCTACTACCGCAATGATATTCACCGCTGGATACGGGGCGCAGTCGAGACTGAACGCCAGGAGGAAATCGCATGGACGAAGAGTTAGGGAAGGAACCGGAGCGCCCATCAAATTTTCGATTACCCTTAACACCACCTGCGAAGCGGTCCAGCTATAAACCAATATTGATTACGCTACTTTGCGCTGGACTTTTGGGGGCCGGTACTTGCTTCGGGTTCGCGAACACCTTCAACCTTAACCGGAAAAGTTCTTTGGTTCCTATGGTGTTTGCCGCTGCTTTTATAGGATGTGTCCTCACATTTATAGGATCCCTTATCTGGGCATTCGTACGATTTTTACAAAACGCGAATCGCGGGAACTAGTGTCCACTATGGCGCCAAGAGTACGGCCTTACATTTTTTATGACGTAGCGATGACCATTTGTTCCGTGTGTTTCCGTAAACTGGAAGGAAAAATTGTCTTTCAGGACGGGAAAGTATTTCTGCTGAAGCGTTGTCCTGACCACGGCGCGGAGCGTGTGCTAGTTGCGGATGACCTTGACTACTACCGCCGGTGCCGGGAAGTATTTATCAAAGCGCCGGAAATGCCGGCCATTTACAACACGCCGGTGAAGTGGGGTTGTCCGTACGATTGCGGCCTGTGCACCGACCACGAACAACATTCCTGCCTTACACTTCTGGAAATCACGGACTCCTGCAACCTGCGTTGCCCGGTTTGTTACGCGGTTAGCGGCCCGGAGCGCCTGACGCATCGTCCGCTCGCGCTAATCGAGAAAATGCTTGACGCGATCGTGCGAAATGAAAGGAAACCGGATGTCGTGCAGATATCCGGCGGTGAGCCAACACTACATCCGCGGTTTTTTGAGGTTGTCACGCTAGCTAAAGCGCGTCCCATTCGGCATCTAATGGTGAACACCAACGGTGTGCGAATTGCCCAGGAAGAAGAATTTGTCAAAAAGCTTTCAGAGATTGAGAACTTCGAAGTTTACTTGCAGTTTGATTCTTTCGAACGTGAACCCCTCATGGCATTGCGGGGCGCCGACTTGCGAGGGATCCGCCAGCGCGCATTGGAACGATTGAACAAATACGATATTTCCACCACCCTGGTGGTAACGCTGAAAAAAGGGTTGAATGACGGCGAAATCGGAAAATTAATTGATTTTGGGCTTGAGCAACCTTGCGTGCGCGGCGTTACGCTGCAGCCAATTCAGGATGCCGGCCGTCTGGAGAATTTTGATCCCGCGAGAGACCGCCTCACACTCACGGAAGTGCGGCGTAAAGTTTTGGAGCAGAGCGGGGTGTTTCGCCCGGAAGACGTGATACCCGTCCCATGTCATCCGGACTCACTGGCGATGGCTTACGCGCTGAAACTCGGCGGTCGGGTCATACCGTTAACCGGGCTAATTGAGCCCGAGATTTTAATCAATGGGGCGCGTAACACGATCGTTTATGAAGAGGACCCCGCCGTTCGTGATTGCTTGTTCAAACTGTTTTCCACCAATCATTCCCCTCAATCGGGCGCGTCGTCACTACGGGAATTACTGTGCTGCCTGCCGCAGGTGGCGGCTCCAGCAAATCTCAGCTACAAAAATATTTTCCGGGTGCTGATCGTGCAGTTCATTGATGCGCACGCATTCGATGTGCGCTCTGTGAAGAAAACCTGCATTCATATCGTGCATCCCGATGGACGCCTGATCCCGTTTGATACATACAACTTGTTTTATCGCGATGACCTGGAGAAGACTCGCCTTGAGCCGTTGCGTAGCGCCGTATCTTTAACAAGCCGCTAGGTCGTGCCACTGGCCTTTGCGTAATTTCGCTATGATCCAGGGGTTATGTAATGGTCAAGCTATTCCCTTCGTGTATCGCCGCCGCCGTCTCTTGACCGAGCATAGGAAACTTCGCGCTCGAGATATTTCGTAGCGCCGCCACCCGGCAGGCGCGGACCTGCCGATAACCAGCGACGGCGGCGACTCCGCGGGGGATCACGTTTCGCTGACGCGCAGCGAGCTTGGCGCACTGAATCGACGAAGCGGTCCGTAAGGAATCGCACCCGCCGCTGAGTCACGCTCGCTATTGGGTGGCTATTTAGGGAGCTTCGCACCAATAACATCAATCCGCTCGATTACTGGCGGTTTGGAGAACAGATCAGGCGCTTGTGCCATCAGCGCTTTGGCTATGGGACCGTTCAGATGGGCCTGGCGTCCGCTTTCGTCGGTGAAGGAGTCGAACACGCCAAAGGTTGACGGCCCCAATCGTAGTGCGAACCATAGCGGCGTTGTCGTTTCTTGATTGGCGAGTGCAAGTCCTGATTCCAGGAACTTCGCGACTTCCTTTTCTTTTCCAGCTTTAGCTTCCAGACGTACGAATAATGCGACTGTTAACATGGGTTCTCCTTGGCTGCATTGATTGCAGCGTAACCACGATAGTTCTTTGGGTCGCCAAAACACCATTGGCAAGATCGCCAAATTTGATATCATATTTGCCATGCGAATTTTTGTATTGGCGCTGGATGGGGTCTTCGATACGGGTTTGGCTACGGTGCTAGACGGCTTCCAAACCGCAAATGAGCTGGCGGAGATGTCTGGCCTGGCTTCGCCGCGGTTCGACGTCACAATCGTCGGAGTGCGCAAGGCGGTCAAGACATCGCAAGGGCTGATCGTGCCAGTTACCGCAGCGCCCATGCGGATAATGCCCGATTGGGTGGTGGTTCCCGCGATTGGATTCAAGATGCCAGTTCCACTTCAGGCAGCGCTTGCGAGGTCCGATATGGGCGATGCCGGCGAGATACTGCGCGTGTGGGCAGAGCGTGGCGCTGGAATAGCGGCTGCCTGTATCGGGACCTTTGTCGTCGCGGAATCAGGACTACTCGATCACCAGGACTCGACAACCACCTGGTGGCTCGCTCCGTTTTTTCGGCAACGCTATCCCAAAGTGCGCCTTGACGAATCTCACATGATCGTACAGTCAGGGAAATTCGTTACTGCCGGAGCGGCGTTAAGCCACGTGGACCTGGCATTGTGGCTCATTCGGCGGAAGAGCCCAAAGCTGGCGGCGTTGACGGCCAATTATCTGGTTGTGGATTCACGCCCTTCGCAGTCCTCTTATGCCCTCATTGATCATCTTGCCCACTCTGATCCGCTGGTAGAGCGGTTCGAGCGCTGGGCCCGGGGCAGGCTTACGCACGGGTTTTCGCTTGACGATGCCGCGGCGGCCACGGCGTCGAGCAAGAGGACGCTGGCTCGCCGCATGCAAGCGGTATTGGGGAAGTCACCGCTATCGTATTTTCAGGAACTGCGTGTGGAACGCGCGGTGCACCTGCTGAAGACGACCGCGCAGAGTGTTGAGGAGATCGCTGAGCGAGTAGGCTACGCCGACGGCGTAACGCTCCGGGCGCTTCTGCGGAGGCACCTGGGGCAAGGGATTAAAGAAATCAGAAGAAGCGCTGCTTAACTGTTTTAGGGCGGGCAGCTGCCGCTGGCCGCTGATTCAGCAGTTAAGTAAGATTTTGTCAAGCGAGGCTGTGCCTTAGCTTTATTTTGCCTGATGAAATTGCGTTCATCCGCTATCGAAGCTGCTTTTTTCGAAGTTGCGTCATTTCGCTGTGATCACGGATTACGGGATCGCTAGGAAATTCCCTTCGCGTACTGCCGCGGCTGTCTCTTGCCCCTCGACGCGGTAAACCACGATCAAGACCTTGTCGGCTCCGGGCGCCGGGTCGCCGCCTAGCGAGCGATTATTAGCCATCACTTGTAAGGCACCGTCACGCTGCATGGTGCGCAACAAATCCGTTACGTTTGCGGTCCTACCTTGCACCCCCCAATAGGCGCGCAAAATCAAGACGCCGCGATGGTCGTCGCGGCGGTCATCGCGTCGCTCATCACGACGGTCGTCCCCTCGCGGCCGATCGTCAAATTCATCGCGGTGAACCGATTCCTCGCGGCGAACTGCGAACATTGCCACGTCTATGGCTGCGCCCTCGCGATAAAAGAATTCGCGTTCCTGATTCTGTTGATTTCGCGCAGTAATTCGCAGCGTTTTGTCGCGCGATACCGCCGGATCTCCACCCATGGTCTGGTTGTTTACCCACACTTGCCCATTCACTCCGCCGCGCGCAATCAAATCTCCCAACAAACCGGTAACATCTGTCTGGCGATCCCGCCAGCCGTACTGGGCCCGCATGATCTTCCAGACACCGGGTTCTGGATCCTGAGCCGAAATCTTGATGCTTAGCAGGCTGGCGAACATAACGACCATCGCCAACATTGCCGCGCCTTGAACTGATCGGTTCCGAAGCTGTGTTCTGAATCGCATTGCGATCCTCCGTTTCAGCGTGACCACCCGCGGTGTGCGCAATTTCAAACCACCACATCGATTTTCTATCTTAGGTGCGGGGTAGGGCACGCAAGTGTCTTCAGAATAGTCTTTTTTTTACTTTCGACACGGGCAACGGATCAAGTCCATAAGCTGAAGAATATTACTGGATTGAACAACCGCGAAGATGAGCCTGTCTAGAGTCGGATCTGGACCGGGCTATGCAACGCTCGCTAGGGGGAAACCGGGGCATAGAGGAGTGGAGACTCAACCTTAAAGCAGATTGGGCAAAAGCAATATGTAATCGCGTCGGCTTATGCGCGACTCGGACAGAACGATGAAATTTTTCGACGGCTGGAGAAAGCTTACGATGATCACGTGCCGACACTGGTCCGTATTCAGGACGATATAGATCTGAACTCCGTGCACGACGATCCCCGTTATCAAGATCTCGTTAAACGCATCGGGTTGCCTTTATCATTCTGAGAAATCCAGCATCACGGGGTTTATTCTGACTCTTGGAGTAGCTGGCAGCTAGATCCTGGATGTCCGTGTAAGCGGCCCGTGCATATAATCCCAGACAATCAACAACACCGCTGCCACATTCCACATCCACATAAACAGCGTGATCAATTTCTGGCTATAGGGCTTATTTCGCCACAGCCACAACGCATCAGCAACAAACCACACCGCACCAACCGCCAGGAAACCAGCAATGACGCGAGCGTGAAAATATCGGGTGACCAGCGCAACTTCCGCACTGAGGAATACAGCCATTAGCAGCTTCGTTCGCGACGCGCCGATTCGCACCGCCGTAGTGGTCCTGCCTGATTCTCGATCCGGCACAATATCCATAACTTCGCCAAAGAGGTGCGAATGCATCGCAAACAGGGCACCGAAAGCGAATGTTTGCCAGGGCAATTGCGGGACTCCATTGACCCAGCTGCTCAGCACGAACACCAGCAAATAACTGGCCTGCATCAGCACGTCAAATGGCGGACGGGTTTTAAATCCAATTCGCGGCGCATTGTAAAGCGCCACGGCCAACAGGAGCACGCCAAACCAAAGAAAAACTTGCGGGCCGATCCACACCAGAAATGCCGGCACAAAGGGAATCTGTAGCACCACAATCTGCCAGCGTAACGCAGCTAATTGTTCCCTTCGGCCCAGTGAACCGAACAAAAATGTGCCCTTGCGCGGGTTCAGCCGGTCTGCTTCCACGTCAAAAATATCATTCACGCCGTAAAGCACGAATCCTAGAGGGATTAGGACGTATACCAAGCCCACCCAGAACTTGGCGGAACTAAAATTGATGGAATGTCCGAGCGGCATCAGGTAAAACAGCGCCGTAGTAGTCCACAAGCCCGGACGGCAAACCTGCAACAGAAATGCAAAATCGCTCTGGTGCGACCCGGTACTTAGCTCACCCGCAAGCGCAGCCGCCGTTTGTGCCATTCATACCAATATAGGACCGAAGCTCGCTCGTCACTTAATTCAAAACCACCGGAAGTGCCGAATTCGCTATTTCGTCTGACCAAGCAGTTTTGTCGGAGAGTGGCCGTCATAAGAACTACGAACACTCGATGAAAGAAGTGAACCCTTCAAGCTTAACCACACAAGCAGCACCAGAAGCAGCCTGGTCACCATGATTATCGTTATTGGTTTGATGC
This sequence comes from Candidatus Acidiferrum sp., assembly GCA_036270765.1. GTDB lineage: Bacteria > Acidobacteriota > Terriglobia > Acidiferrales > UBA7541 > Acidiferrum. The sequence goes on along the minus strand of DATBBY010000061.1, from coordinate 1,317 downwards.
TTCACTGCCAGAACGGATGGCTGTCGCATCATGGATGACAAACGAATTTCCACACCAGCCGTATCGCATTAGCTGTACGGCAGAGAGGTGCGGATTTCGCTCGAGCCACTCGCGAAACGCGCGCTGTTCGCCGCAATTTGGATCTGCCCGGAATGAAAACCAGTCGTCGAAGAACATCAAAGTGCCATACTGCAGATAGGGTTTGACGAAGGCAAGCACCGTGCAGGTTGAAGAGTAAAGATCGCAGTCAATCCACACCACGGCAGCCTTGCGGAGATTACTAAGGCGGACGTTATCGGCCTTTAAAGACTCCTCAAAGAAGCCAGGAACTGTGATGACACGTTTCATGTCCGCACCGGTGCGGCGCACATTCTTGAGAAAATCACTCTCGCTGTAGTTATATAACCCCACTTGAAACCATTTGTGCCCGCCCGCGTCTAGCTCGTTGTTCTTCGGTATGCCGCGAAATGAGTCAAACGCATAAAAGTTCATGTTTAGTCCGTTCTTTCTTGCGAAATAACACGCTGCGGCAAATGCCCTCCCTCGCCATACTCCGAATTCCAAATAATCTCCCTCCAGTTCGGACGTCTGGGCGTACTCCATCGCGTGACGTAACACTCCCTCACGAACGAATCCAGAAGAGAATTGCGCAAGGTGCTTAACACCGAACCAAAAATATGGAAGCGGTCCAAAGAACCGTTCGATTATCCTCATATTTTACCGAGTAAAGCTGAAGATGCGGCGTCACGCTCAATGGGCATCGGGTGTTCGCACCAATACGCGCGATACTTCCTTGAAGTGTGGTCAGGCCGGATGGTGCAGCTGACAGACGTTCGACGTTCCAGAGAAAGGACGTTGACGCGGTCAGATTCTTGAATCCCGACATCCGCGTAGTGGTGCATGGACCCTACTCTGCTTGGGATTCTACGCCCTTCGCTTTTTTTTTCTCAAGGCCTCGTCAGTCAGTCGCTTGAGCTGCGCGGTTCTCCTTCACCTTCTAGTACAGGCGTACCATTGACCCTTATTGATTCCTTCTGATACGGAATGTTCGTTTATTGATTAACCCCCCAGCTCGACCCGGAAGAGATCTCGTACCAGCATCCTTGGCTTAGCTACCATACTTTGAGTAAATCGAGTTTGCTGCGACGAAGGTAGCCGGTTTCACAAACCTTAGCTGGCCTAGTGGCAGCTTCCGGGGAGTAAGACTATCCGCCAATTGGCAAGGAGGCTAGCCAATGGTAACCACGGATCGCCGCCAAACTCCACGCATGAACGTAACGGGGCTCGCCTACGTTAATCTTGGCCCAGACAATGGCG
>DATBBY010000060.1:0-3808 GCA_036270765.1 Candidatus Acidiferrum sp. | reverse complement strand
CGAGATTTTGCATTTGAAGTTTTGGGATGCGGCGTTCGCGAAATTGAAAGAGGCGGGGACGATTGAGCTGGCGACGAGCGGCAAGATGGCGGGTTGCTGGATCATGCGAGAGGAGAAAGAAGTCGATGAGATCAAGGAGGTTCAGGGGGTAAAGGATAAAAACGCCACCGATGCAGCGACTGTTTATGAGGCTACCGACGACAGTCGGCAGGACAAGATTATTGTGCGTTCGAATGGAACGGTGACTTACGTCGGGAAGGATATTGCTTACCAGCTTTGGAAATTCGGGCTGCTCGGGAAGGATTTTCATTACCAGCGGTGGCCGGACGCGCCTGCGGGTGAGACGGTTTGGACGACCACTACTGCGGCGGACGATCCGGACGCTCCGCATTTTGGCCAGCCGGCGGCGCGGGTTTACAACGTGATTGATACCCGGCAATCGTATCTGCAGGACGTGGTGGCGCAGGGATTGCGCGGGCTGGGGCATGCGAAGGAAGCGGGGAATTCGATTCACTTTTCGTATGAAATTGTCGCGCTCACGCCGCGCTGCGCTGCGCAACTTGGCTATGAGCTGAATGCCGAGGACGCGAAAAAACCTTACGTCGAAGTGAGCGGGCGCAAGGGATTTGGCGTGAAGGCGGATGACCTGATCACGAAACTGGAGGAGGCTACGCTGGCGGAAGTTAGCAAGCGGCACCCGGAAATGTCTGCCGCGGAGAAGATCGCGACAGCTCACAAAATTGCCATCGGAGCGCTGCGATTTTTTCTGCTGAAGTTCACGCGCAACACGATTATCGCGTTTGATTTCGAGGATGCACTTAGTTTTGAGGGGGAGACCGGTCCGTATTGCCAGTATGCGGTGGTGCGGATTCGCGGGATTCGGCGCAAAGGGACGGAAGCGGAAACCGGCAAGCTCGACGCGGACGCCGCGGCGAAGTTTTTAACCGGCGCCGAGGGAGCCGGATTTTGGGAATTGTTGTTGCAAGCCGGGATGTTGGACTATGCCAGCGATGCGGCGATTGGCGCGCAGGAGCCGGCATTTGTGGCGAAGTACGCGTTTCAACTAGCGCAGGCGTTCAATAATTTCTATCACAAGCACCATATTTTGTCGGAAGCCGACGCGGAGAAGCGCGCGTTCTTGTTGGGATTGACCGATATTGTGGAGCGCCAGTTGGTGAAAGCGTTAGACCTATTAGGAATTGAAGCACCCGACAAAATGTAGAGGATCGCGAAAGTAGAGGCGCGGCCCCGGCGGTCCGGGTAAACACGCTGCGCGCCACCTGGACTGGATGTCGGACCATGAGCACCAGTGAGAACAACGAGAAGCTTTATCCCGGCCACCGCTCGATGCGAATGAGGGGATATGACTACTGGCCTCCCGGACTTTAATCTTCGGGAGAGTCCTCGATGACCGCGTTGAGCTAACTGCGCTGGGCAGGCTCGTCCGTGAATGCTGGGTCGGAATTCCTGAACAGCTGTGGTTGGTTACACGAGTTCATCGCCATGCCTAACCATGCGCATGGAGTTGTCCAAATTGGTTGCCAGGCTGGGGCGCAGCATGCTGCGCCCCTGGAATTACCGCGCAATCGCGAGTTGCTGGGCACGATCCTTTTCTTGTTACTGACGTCTTAAGCGACCGCAATGGAACAGCGAGGCCTGGCAACGGAATTATTTTGAGAGAGTCATTCGCGAGGGGAGCGATTGCGCTGCTACCGTCGCGCACGTCAGGGGAAATCCCAGAAGATGGCAAACCGATCGGGAGAATCCGGGTTCAAGGCAGCGCAATGCGGATCGAAGCAGCACGATCTGCGCAGACCGTTTATCGAAAAACAGCGAAATCATAGCTGGAAGTGATGACCGGGAACGTCTCCCGCGGGGGCGGCCTCAAGCGGCTCCGTCCGCTCTTCAGAACGACTGGACCAGGTGGACCAGTGTGCGAAGGGCGACGCCGGTGGGGCCTTTGGCCAGCCAGGGTTTGGCGTCGTCGTTCCAGGCAGTGCCTGCGATGTCGAGGTGAATCCACGGAGTATCGCCGGCGAATTCGCGAATGAACCATGCGCCGGTGATCGAACCTCCGCCTTTGCCGCTGCTGATATTTTGAAGGTCGGCGAAGCTGCCTTTGATGAATTCGCGATATTCGTCGTCCATGGGCATGGGCCACATTTTTTCGCCGGTGGCTTTGGCGCTGGCGAGGAGTTTGTCTGTCCAGGATTGGTCGGAGCCGAAGACTCCGACGTTGATGTTGGCGAGGGCGACCACGATAGCGCCTGTAAGTGTCGCAGCGTCGACGATGTGAGTTACGCCGAGTTGCTTGGCGTAGTGAATGGCATCGGCCAGGATGAGCCGGCCTTCGGCGTCGGTGTTCAGGACTTCGATGGTTTTGCCGGACATGGCGGTCTGGATGTCACCTGGCTTCTGCGCTTTGCCGCCGGGCATGTTTTCCGTTGATGGCACGACGCAGATTACTTTGACATTGGGTTTCAGCGCGGCAAGTGCGCGAATTACGCCGAGCATGGTGGCGCCGCCGGCCATGTCGTACTTCATTTTTTCCATGCCGTCGGCGGGCTTGATGGAGATACCGCCGGTGTCGAAGGTAACGGCTTTACCGACCAGACCGATCACCGGAGAGCCGGGCTTGACCTTTGCTGGCGTGTAAGTGACCACGATGACGCGCGGCGGTTCGACGCTGCCCTGCGCCACGCTGAGCAAGGCCCCCATCTTCAGATCAGCAATTTTCTTTTCGTCGAGGATTTCTACCGCCAGGCCAGCTTCCTTGGCCATGGCTTCGGCGCGCTCGGCCAGAATTTTCGGCGTTAGTTTATTGGAAGGCTCGTTGACGAGGTCGCGCGTGAAATTCTGCGATTCGGCGATGACCTTTCCGGCAGCCAGGCCTTTTTCACCGGCGGATTTTTCAGATTCGGAATATCCGGCGACTCGAACGGAGTCAATTTCCTTGCCGTTCTTCTTTTCCGTCCTGTATTTGTCGGTTTCGAAATTTGCCGTGACCAAGCCTTCGCCAAGCGCCTGCGCGGTGTCGGCATTGGCAGCGTCCTCGCGCACGAGAAATGCGAAGTTCTTGACGGAGCGCGACTTAAGATAGCGAAGTGCGGCTCCCGCAACTTTGCGCAGCGTGGCGCCATTGAATTGCGTGGGCTTCCCTGCTCCGACCAGCAACAAACGAGTCGCTTTCAACCCAGCAGGCGCGTGAATCAGCGTAAATTCGAGCGTTTTGCCGGTAGCTTCGCCGCTGCCGGCGATTTTCTTCAACAATCCGCCCGTGGCGGCATCAATTTCGGAGACCCGGCCCTGGATGGGGTCGCTCTCCTCAAAGATGTAAGTGACGAGCGCCTCGGTTTCAAGCGTCGCGAACGACTTGGTGTCGAGCGTAATTTGCATGACGGCTTTTTCCATGACTGAGTTATCGCCTCCGGTTGCGATACATCGCTGATTCCGCTTCCCTGCGGGCTTCCTTGTTGCGTTCGTCCTGGCGGCGGTCCCACACTTTTTTACCCTGTGCCAGGGCGATTTCGCATTTGGCAATGCCGTCGCGGAAGAAAATCCGCAAGGGAATGACGGTTAAACCTTTGGATTGGGTGCGGCCAGCCCATTTGTGAATTTCATTCTTGTGCAGCAACAGTTTGCGATTGCCAAGCGGTTCATGGTTCCACGGGCCGCCTGCCAAATATTGTGCAATATGGGCATTGACGAGCCAGGGGCCACTGGGCTTAAAATCCACAAACGCATCGCGAATGTTGGCCTTCCCCTCGCGAAGAGCTTTCACTTCGGTGCCATGAAGGACGATCCCCGC
>DATBBY010000059.1:0-2541 GCA_036270765.1 Candidatus Acidiferrum sp. | reverse complement strand
AAACGCTTAACGGAAGAGAGTATAAAGACGCGACCATTACCCGCACCGAGCCCGATGGCATTGTGGTCAAAACCAAATCCGGAATCACAAAGGTCTATTTCGCAGAGCTCCCAAAAGAAATCCAAGAACGCTTTCATTATGACCCAGAAAAGGCCAGCGCACATTCTGCAGCGCAGGCCGCTAATTACTCAGCTTATCAAAAGCAGCAGGAGGAAGCAGAACGTCAACGAGAGGACGCGGCAGCAAAGAACAAGGCGATTTTGGTCGAACAACAAGCGGCCATAAATCGCACTCAGGCTTTACAAACCCGCTACAGCGAGCTTCAGAAACAGGAAGATGACTTGCTTCGCCAAATTGGCGAAGCAAAACAACCCGGACCAGAGTACCGGCAGGGTAAATCTGTGCGCCACCAACCGAATCCGCAAAAATCGCAGCTACCGCTCTTCCAGAGTCATCTTAGCGACGTCCGTCACGAGAAAAAACAGGTGAGCAAGGAATTGGAGAAAGCGCAGCGATAAACAAACGAAATGCGATGCGAGAGTGCATCGCACTTCCAAGGCACTTCGTGCGAAATCCGAGAAAGGGCGAGCCCATTTCGCTAAGCTTTCGGAGTGTGCACGCGTCCTCGCGTCGCTTTCATTGTGTCCCATACAGAGTTATTTGGGCGCTGTGAACAGCTTGGGCTTCGCAAAGTATCTGCGACGAAACTGGCTGGCTACAGCAGTTGCCTCGGCGCTTGTCCAGCTCGCGTCGCCAAAAGAAGCACGCAGCGACGAGAAGCCATTTGTAGTTTCTGCCATTGTCTCTGCAGATCATCCCGTAAACCATTGCGTGCCAACACAAGCCTTGGGCGCGGGCATTGACGGTCATGAGAAAGACGAATGCGCCCGGATGTTTACGGACAAGAACATCGCCGAGATGCTGTCAGCCGGGCTTGGGCCTCTAACATATCGATTGCGCACCGAGCTTGCGGGTGAAGTCTGGCATTGGAACCCGCGCGGCAAATGGAGTGACCCGGTTCACCAGTGCGGATATTGGATATCCGACGATTCGCTCGGCCAGCCGATCAACCTCTCATATGGCTATCGCTTGCCACGCCGTGGAAACACGGTTGATCAGGCGAATGATGATGGCTATTCGCGCATCGCCGATGGCGACAAAAAATCGTTTTGGAAAAGTAATCCGTACCTCGATTCGCATTTCACCGGCGAATCCGAAGACGCGCATCCGCAGTGGGTCGTGATCGACCTCGGCGCTTCGAAACCAGTCAATGCCATTCGAATTCATTGGGGCGCGCCATACGCCAGGCGATGCAAAATCGAATACTGGCCCGGTGATGATCCGATGCACTTGCATGCGGATGATGATGACGATTGGCAGCCATTTGGACGCGGCAATGTCAATGATAGTCGCGGGGGCGATCAACTGATTCGCCTCGAAGCGTCTCCACATTCGGTTCGATTTGTGCGCATCGCCATGAGCCGGAGTTCACAGACAAGCGCAGAAAGCTCAAATAACATTCGTGACCGGCTTGGGTTTGCGATTCGTGAGATTGAACTTGGGAAAACCGATAAACACGGTCGTTTTCGCGATTACGTCCGTCACGCGCCCGATCGGCACCGGCAGACAATCATTTATGTGTCATCCACTGATCCGTGGCATCGCGCAGAGGACATTGATTTCAGCATCGAACAGCCGGGGCTGGATTTCATCTTGCGCAGCGCGCTTACGAACAACTTGCCCGTGCTTGTGCCGGTGGGCGTGTTGTACGACACACCTGAGAACGCGGCCGCTGAGATCAATTATTTGCTGCGGCGCAATTACAAATTGGAAGGAATTGAACTGGGGGAAGAGCCCGATGGACAATGGGTTTTGCCGGAGGATTATGCCGCGCTTTACACTGGAGTCGCTCGCCGGCTTACGGCGCTGAACTCGCGCTTAAAACTCGGCGGACCAAGTCTTCAAAACTTCGAGGAGCAACTGCTTACGTGGGCCGACGCATCCGGGAACCGTTCGTGGATGAATCGTTTTTTGAAATATGTCCGGGGCGCTGAAGCGCACTTCGATTTTTTTTCCTTTGAGTTTTATCCGTTCGACAACATCTGCGCTCCTGCCCCGCCCCAGTTGCTTGAAATTCCATCGCGCCTCAAGTCGATGCTCGACAGCTTGCGCGGCGACGGCGTGCCTTCCGACATCCCATGGCTAATGACGGAATATGGCTACTCTGTTTTTGCTGGGCGCCACGAAGTCGACATCAAAGGCGCACTTTTCAACGCAGACACACTCGCAACTTTTCTAACGTTGGGCGGCGCCAAGTCGTACCTCTACGGATACGAGCCAAACTACCTGCAGGACGAGCTCAAGTGTTCGTGGGGCAATCTGATGATCCTTCAGTTGAACCCAAAGAATGATCAACTGAATCGCTTGTCCGGGTACTATGCTGCTCAGCTCGTCACGAAAGAATGGATGCAGCCAACAAACGAGCTACACGACATACTTCCGGTAACCACCAAACAGAAGAAACCCGAGTCATTGTCTGGT
>DATBBY010000058.1:0-28714 GCA_036270765.1 Candidatus Acidiferrum sp. | reverse complement strand
GTTTTTCTGGATTTGCTGATCGTAAAATTTTTGCTGGATTACTCCACTCGTCCGCTGCAATTTTTTGGCTTGCTGGGCGTCGCAGGCGCCGGCTCCGGCTGTTTAATTGCAGCTTTTCTGGCTTTCGAAAAATTTTACAACGGCCAGACCATCATGACCGAGCACGGCCCTTTGATGCTGCTCGCCGTGGCCCTTTTCATTAGCGGCGTCCAACTCATCTCTATGGGTCTGCTCGGCGAAATCATCGCCCGCACCTATTACGAATCCCAGAACAAATCCATTTATTCTTTGCGCGAAGTGAAAAGCCACCGTAAAGAGATGAGCGATCCCGCCGAACCTGCTCGCCCGTCGGGCAGCTCCGAACGCTAAATTTCCACAAATTTTCGAAGGCCATCTAACAATCCACAAAGCATCGCTAGACAAAATGCGTTCGACAACATGGTCGATGGTCGCGCACCGGGGGGCTTCATGAATCGCGAGCATTTCTATTCCATCATGAATGGTGAGGGCACCCTCGACTACGAGCTGTATCTCAATACCAAAGCGTTGTTGTCCTGCCAAACTAATTTTGACGAGCTGTGCAACGCCGATGAATTGCAATTCCAGGTGGCCCATCAGGTAGAAGAATTGTGGATGAAGTTAATCGCCTACACCCTCTTGGACATTGACGACTACTTGCAACAGGAAAACACCAATCGGGTACTCACCCTTTTCCGTCGTGTTCACCTCATCCAAAGAATGATGATCCAGCAGATCGCGCTGCTTGAAACCATGTCCCCCAAGGAATATCAAGCCATTCGAACTCGCCTCGGAAACGGCAGCGGCCAGGAATCCCCCGGCTTTCGCGTGCTCCTCAAAATGTTCCAACCTATCTGGAACTCCTTCAAATCGTCCTACCTCGAAAAACATCAGCTCACCGTGGAAAAAATTTATGACTCGGAATATTCCCACAGCGATGCCTACGTAGTAGCCGAAGCTCTCGCCGAATTCGACGCCCTGTTTCAAAAATTCCGCCACGAACACATGCAGCTAATCCACCGCACCATCGGCTTTGGCGCCAAATCACTAAAAGGCCGCGCCGTTGAAATTTTGGAAGAAGGTATGCGCCAAAAATTTTTCCCCGACTTATGGGAAATCCGCGGCCAAATGACCGACAAATGGGGCGCCCAATACGGCGTAAAGCGCGACCCCCTGGGCCCCCACCACTAGCGGTGCAGTCAGCAGTTCAACCGTATGTCATGTTCGATGATGGACGACGATGGGAGGCGAATTCCTAGCTCTCTCTTGAAACGTGCCGGATCGACATTGAATTGCGTGTGAACAATCGAGTCACCGTCATGAGCATAGATCGAAATCGTCTTTAAGTGCCTCGAAGAAACCACCGAAGCTACCCCTTCCCATTTCATTCGCTTTACGCGAAGTCCGAAGTAACGGCGGAGGTTAATTCCGCTCGAAGTCAAGCTTATGGTTGCTGGGTATGAGAAGAAAATCAGAAACGCAAATGCGACACCCAAAGCAGGGTAAAGCAAGTCAAATCTTGACTGGATCTCACCGCATACTTTATAAGCTGCGAATAAAAACATCGGGATACCAAACCAGAAAGCAATTCGAAGTCCTACGACAGGAGGAAAAGACAGATCATTCTTGCGCACCTGCGCACGTTCGAACGCTGCTTCTCGAAAAACGAAGTGAACAGCAATTATCGCTAGGACGATGACAAACCGTTTCGGCAGCGCTAATCATCCTGGTTATTCCGTTCTTGAGTTGCTTTTAAGGGTGCCGGCTTTCCATTTGCCATCAAGGGAAAACTAGACAGGCGAGATACGCCGGTAAGCCCCACGAAAAAACAACAACGGCTCCCCCTCAAACACTTCCGCGCTTTCCACTTCACCCAAAAAAACAGTGTGATCCCCCGCGAGATGCGAAGCCACCACCCTGCAAGTTAACTGCACCAGCGCATCCCCCAAAACCGGAATCCCCGGTGCAGGCCACTCAAATCGTATTCCCAAAGCGTGCTCCGCTTTGGGGTCCTGCTCTGGTTGGGCAAAAAAATCAGAAATGGCCCGCTGGTAATCCTTCAAAACGCTCACGCCAAAATTCTGAGCCTTTTTCAATACCGGCAACATTCGCGCCTGCTCATCCACGCACACCAAAACCAAAAGCGGCTCCAGCGATACTGCGGTGAACGAATTTGCCGTCATCCCGTGCACTTCGCCCGGTGCCCGTTCCGCAGTCACCACCGTAACTCCAGTAGCAAATCGACCGAGCGCCTGACGAAACACCGTGCTGCTCAATAAACCCGATTTCATATTTTTTCGACGATACCACAGTACCGAACTTGCCAAACGAATTTGCCTGTCCACGTTGCTGCGCACAGACGGCGACGCGCCATGCTGCTTAATCATCGAAACGTCATACAAACAAAACGGGCGAGACATTGGCCACCCGGCCACGCTCGCCCGTCTTCACCTTTTACTTTTACCTCAAGCCGCAGTCTTAGCGGCCCTTTGGTTTGTCCTTCTCTTTGGGCTTTTCCTTCTCCTTCTCCGGTGGTGGTTGTTTTTGCTGCTGCTGTCTTTGTGCTGCAGGCGGCGGTGGCGCAGTCCGTTCAACTGGCCGTTCCGCTGGCTTGGCAGCTGGCGCCGGAGCGGGACGTGCCGCGGGTTGTTCCGCCCGCGGAGCAGGACGCTCAGTCGGTGCCGTGCGAGTGGCTGGTTGCTCAGTCGGGCGTGTCACCGGGCGATCTGCTGGCCGTTCATTTGGCCTTGCTGTCGGCTGCTCATTCGGCCGCGTCACTGGCCGATCCGCAGGCCGTTCATTTGGAGCCGGCCTATTCGTCGGCTGTTCATTTGGCCTTGCCGCCGGCTGCTCATTCGGACGCGTTACCGGGCGATCCGCTGGCCGGTTGTTAGGCTGCGCACTTGGCGGACGGTCATTGGTCGCAGGTGGCCGTGAGTTAGGCTGCGCCTGAATGTTCGGCTGAGTTACAGACCGATCCGCTGGTCTATTCGTTGGCTGCGAAGTATTCGTCCGTTCATTGGGCGAAGACGCCGGACGATCCGCTGGCCGGTTATTCGGCTGCACGGTATTCGGCTGCGTCGTTGTTCCACGCTCTGCAGGTCGATTCCCGGGCTGTTCATTATTCACAACGCCCGGCCGGTTCCCAGGATTGTTCTGCGGCTGACCCGCTTGTGGTTGACCCGGACGATCTGCTGGCCGGTTATTCGGCTGCACAGTGTTCGGCTGCGTCGTTGTTCCACGCTCTGCAGGTCGATTCCCAGGTTGTTCATTATTCACAGCGCCCGGCCGGTTCCCAGGATTGTTCTGCGGCTGACCTGCTTGCGGTTGACCCGGACGGTTACCAACATTGCCCTGACCACCCTGTGCCACTGAGCGGTTCACAGGCTGCGACGGCTTGGGAGCCTCTCGCACCGATACAGGTGCCTGTCTCGGAGGCGGTGCCACTCTGACTGCGGCCGCTTGAGTGCGTGCCGCAGGCGCCGGTTGCATCTGTCGAATCTGCGTCACCGACAGCGGCTGGCCGCCGTTGCTCTTTATCGCTTCCTGCCGCCTTTCGAACGATGGAGGAGGCGGTGGCGGCGCGGCCTTGGCTATGACTGCGCGCTGCTGCACAGCCGCAGGCGGTTGACGTTCCGCAGGTCTCGCCGACCCCAACACTGCTTGTTTCGTCGGCACGATAGCCGGCTGCCGCACCTGCACTTGCGCGCTAGCCATTTGCCGTGCATCCACTCTCACGGCATTTCGCTCCACCGGTTGCGCCGACGTGAAAGCCTGCCGGCTCGTGGCCATCACCGCGCCAGGAACCCGCTGATTCACATACGTAACGTTGGTCACCCTGGTGTTGTTGACCACCGTGGTTTGATAATAATTATTTATAACCGTGCGGTTAACGGTCGTGTTCGAAATGTTCACGTTCTCAACATACCGTTGGCTTACCCGGTAAGACGGCACGTACACTTCACGTGGTCCCAGCGGAAACCAGCCAACTGCTCCTCCGCCACCTCCGACTGCGACCCCCACGCTGAAACCACCGCCGCCAACAAACGCCACCAGCGCTGGCGCGTACACAGGACGCACATAAACTACGCCTTGAGTTCGCGGGGCCGAAGGTATCCATCCCCATCGGCCTTCCACATTCACCCAGCGTCCGTAATGAAACGGCGCGAACCCCCACGGCTGATCATCAACCCACGTATATCCCCAAGGCTCGATATAAGCCCAGTGGCCGTAGTGATAAGGAGCCCAGTCCGCCTGCTCGACCCGCGGATACCAAACGTGTCCGTATTCCGGCGTATCGCGCCAGTCTCCGTGGTCGTCCAAGTCTTCATACCCGACCACATCCTGCGAGACATATTGCGCCGACCGCGAATGTTCCCATCGGCGGTCTCGGTTTGCGCTCCACGTGTCGAACTCGTCGTAATCCGCGCCCAAGTCCTGCACATCAGCGTTCAGTTGATCAGTTCCTGAAAACACCGCATCGTCATGGCTGCGAACGGAATAAGATGCGCCGCCGCCGGTAACTTGCCCTTCCCCGTCGCGAATCCTGATTGACGTCGCATCGCCGCCTTCATCAACATTGACGCGATAGATTCCCGGACGTGTAATCGAGAACGCCAGATTCGGCGTATCGATTTCATACGTCTCGTTATCATCCAGATGACGCACACGCACCAGAATCGTGCCTTCGCTCAAGCGCACCTGCGTGATGTTATCGTTCAGGTTCAAAAACGAAAAACCAGTGCTGTGGAACAGCCGAATAGTCGACGCGTCCAGTTGCAGTTCGACTCGGCCATCCTGGTCAGACCACAATTTATCGCCCGTAGTGATCGGTCGATTTATTCCTGCATCGACCCAATCCTCCGTGCCGGCTGGTTGAAACGAAACAGACCCCTGGGAATATGCAAGTCGTGCTACTACCGATGGCGGATCGTCATAATCATCTGCAAGCATCAGCTTCGGAAGGAACAGCGCGAGCGCTATTGCCACTCCAAGTACGCTGGCTACCTTTCGGGTATGTTTTCTGAACATTGTTCTTCTCTCCTTGTTGCTATGCCACTTCGGATCTTTCTCTTCACACACAACCGGTGTGCGAATGAGACCAACAATTAATGAACCGGGGAAAGGGGGCAGGCGAACGTGGGTAAACATTGCACCAATCCCCGTGCCACCTGAATCGGCTTTACGCTGTAGACGCAAACAGGAAAGCCCCGACAGTTAATGCATATTAAACCCGCGGGGCCAGGAACAGTTGTACCTGGTGCGTGAGCGTAACCAATGTCACACTGCGCGACCCACCAGTGTTTTGCGGCTCTTCGCTCAAGGAATTCCGTGCATTCTAAAAAAAAAGCCTGCTCTTCGAGCAGGCTTTATTCGTTTTGATTTAATTTAGCTTTTAGCGGCCATGCGATGCTGAGCCGCCTCTGCTTCCGCCACCGCCGCCTGAAGGCCGTCCTCCGCCAGACGATCCATGGCTAGGCGCCGGCGATGAATGTGATGGAGCCGAGTACGTACGGCTTGGAGCGGGAGCGGAATATCCGCGGCTTGGGGCAGAATAACCTCGGCTAGGCGAAGAATAACCAGTCGACGGTGGCGAGTAAGAGCGCGACCCGCCGCGGGTATTGTACGCGCCACTATTCGCAGAAGGAGGCCGGTTAGGATTGTAACGAGCGGCACCCTGCGAATTCACGGCGCCCGATCCCGCATAACTCGGACGATTAGGAGACTGGCCGCCATAATTGGCGTTCGCCCTGCCTCCGTAGGCAGTGGAGTTGCCAGCGCTGCGGTTTCCCGCGTACGCGCTGTTACGTCCGCCGCTATAGCCAGAGTTTCCGACAGTCCGCACCGCCATGTGTGACGCTGCTGCTCCCGGCGCCGTACGCGCAATCACCGCCCGGTTCTGCACCGAAACCGGAGGCGTTGCCACGCGACCACCACTGCGAACATTTGCGGCTCCCGTGTAACTCGCCCTCGTCGGAGTCATATTCAAATGATTCGTCACTTGAGCGTTGCGCAACGATGCCGCCGTCACCGGTGTCGCCCCACGATTCACTGCCTGACCGCCAACAAATCCAGCTCGCGTAGTCGCCGTCACCGCCGCGGGATTGTGCGCGTAGGCATAGTTCCGATTCACGCTGTTGAAGTTCACGTTGTTCACGTTGCGGATATACGTGTTGTGAATATTTATGTTGCGGATGTACGCGCCACCTGCGCGGTATCCATACCACGGATGAAACACTTCACCAAAACCCAGCGGGAACCAGCCAACTCCAACACCAACTCCGAAGCCAAATCCGAAACCACCCCCGAGAAATCCTACGAAGGCCGGTCCATAAACTGGATAGTAGCCGATCGGTCCCGGGCACCAGCCCCAGCGTCCGCCAAAATAATTCCACCGTCCGTAGTGGTACGGCGCAAAACCCCAAGGCTCATAGCCGATCCACGTCCAGCCCCAAGGTCCAACGTAGCCCCAATATCCATTACTGTACGGAGCCCAGCCAACCGCGACGCTATTGGGATACCAAACCGGTCCGTAGTTAGGCTCTTGCGACCACGTGCCATTATCGTCCAGGTCGGAATAGCCCACCGTGTCCCGCGACACGTAGCGCGCTGAAACTGAATTTTCTTCTTTGCGGTCACGATCCGCAGCCCATCGATCGAAATCGTCCGGTTGCGGTGCGCGGTCAGAGTGATAATCAATGTCGGAATCTGTCCCGTTGAATTCAGCAAGCTCGCCTGAACGCACTACGTGACTCTTGCCGCCCGCGGTAACTTCGCCTTCTCCGCGAATCACCGTCACCAGTGTGCCATCGCCATTTTCGTTCACGTCGATACGAAACGCTCCAGCTTGACGCACCGTAAAGGCCGCGTTCGGAGTATCCACTTCATACGTGTCGCCTTCGCGCAACTCGCGCACGCGGAAATTAATGCTACCTTCCGCCAGTCGCATCTGCGTAATGTTTTGATCCAGGTTCAAAAACGAAAGCGCCGTCATCGCGCCTAGATGAATCGAAGCTTGCCCTGCCTGCAACTCCGCGCGGGCATCTTTATCCACCCAGATTTTGTCGCCGATGGTTACCGGCCGGTTCTTGGCCGCATTGCCCCAATCTCCGCTGCCGCCAGCTTGAAACGAAACCGAGCCGTCAAGATAGCTCAGCCTGGCAACGCGCGAAGGAGGATCCTGCGCATCGGGCGAACCTCCATCTTGAGCTTGAGAATTGGCGTAACGCGGATCATCCTCGCGACCCGCATAATTCCCGTTGGAATTATCGTTATAACGCGGATCACCATTGGGATTGTTGTAGCGCGGACCGTCTTGCGGCACCGTCCCGTCGGGACTAGCCATCGTGTTGTCCGCCGGACGCCCGTCGTCTTGCGCCCGTACGGGCGTTGCCGTCGTTAAACTCGTAATAGAAAGAAGACCGGTCAAACACAGCAGCAAACCGAGTCTGCCTTTACCGGTGAATGTGGTCTTCGACATGTGTTTCCCCTGTTCTAGGCCGGGCCCAACTGGGCCGGCACGCCGGAGTCTACCCCAAGGTAGTTCTCCCAGCACATATAACCCCGTCGCAGGAAATAAGTTGCCCTGTTACATCCGCGCCCATAAAGTCTATATATTAAAGGTTAGATGCCGCCGCTCATGCCAGAGTGGGACCTTGGAGTGTACTAGTACATTGCCAATGCGTAACTAACCCTTAATCTGTCCCATCGAACAGGCGCTTTTCTCCCGCACTCTCCGTAAACTCGGGGATTGTGAGTGCATACGCGGTCTGGGAGAATAGAATTCATATGAACGCAAAATGGTTCGGGTCCATGGCAGTCGCAACGATCGGATTGGCTGCCGCGGTTTCATCGCCGGCGCAAACCTGGCGTCAGGTTGGCCCTCCGGGCGGAACGGTTATATCCCTCGAAGCCGATTCCCGCAATATTAAGAAACTGTATCTCGGCACCTCCGACGGTCACGTTTTCTTTTCTAACGATGAAGGCGCCAATTGGCGATTGATTAGCCGCATCGGCACTGGCCAGGACGACGTCGTTACCCACATTCTCGTCGACCCTCGCGATTCTAACCGTCTTTACGCCAGCACCTGGACACTTTATTCCGGCGGCGGCGGCGTTTATCGTAGCGATGACGCGGGCCACTCATGGCATGTAATTGGTCTCGCGCATGAAACGGTGCGCGCTCTCGCGCAAGCACCGACGAATCCTAAAATTCTGGTAGCCGGATCATTGACCGGTGTTTACCGCTCTACCGACGATGGCGCCAACTGGACCTTGATCACTCCAGCGAAGCACGAAGATCTTCGCAACTTTGACTCCGTCGCTTTCGATCCTCGGGATGAAAACACCATTTACGCCGGAACCTACCACTTGCCGTGGAAAACCATCAACGGCGGCAAAGACTGGTTCCCGATTAAAGCAGGCATGATCGATGATTCCGACGTCATGAGCATTGTCGTCGATCCAACCAATCCGGAAAATGTTCACGCCACTGCTTGCTCCGGCATTTATCACAGCGTGAACGGCGCGCAGAACTGGACCAAGTACAAAGGCATTCCTTTCGTGTTCCGCAGAACGCAGCTGATTCGCCAGGATCCCCAAAATCCGCAAACGCTCTACGCCGGAACCACCAGCGGCTTGTGGAAGACCACCAACGAGAATGATTTTAAGCGCATCACTCCCGGCGATTGGGTTATCAACGCCGTCGTTATCGACCCGAATCACTCCGACCGCTTAATCATCGGCACCGAACGCCAGGGCGTGCAGATCAGCGAAAACGGCGGCGCAACCTTTACTTCTTCGAATGCCGGTTTCCAACACCAGCACATTCTTGACGTAGCCATCGATCACGAAAATCAGGCTCGCGCCTTGGTAGTCCTCACCTTTGACACCGATGCGTTCTTGGCCACTCAGGACGGTGGGGCCACTTGGTCAGCATTAGGACCGGGACTCAAGCGCACCGATCTCAAGCACGTTTACGCGGCCCCCGGCACTTGGTGGGCTTCGCTGAACAACGGCGGCTGGATGAAGTATGACGAGACCACCAAAAAGTGGGTCAAAGCCGGTCTCTACATTCCAGAAGCAACTCCCGTAGCCGCTGCAAAATCTGCAACGACCAAAGGCAAGAAGGGCGCCCCAGTAAAGACCACGGCGACCACTGCGGCAAGACGCCCCACTTCCAAGAAGCCAACCACTTTCGTTGCCGTGCAAGTTAACGATATGACCTTCGGTAAAGAAGCTTGGTTTGCGGCCACCGCTGGCGGGATCCTGGTTTCCAAGGACCACGGCATCGCCTGGAAAAATGCCGGCTCCGAGGCATCCTTGAAACAACCCGCGACTTCACTCGAAGCAACACTTGATGGCACCCAGATTTGGGCCATCTCGCAACGTAACCTGCTTTACTCCGCGGATGGCGGAGCGCACTGGGAGAGCAAGGATTTGTCCTTCGCCTCTGCCGGAAATTTGCGCCTCCACCGCGTAGACGATTCGAATCTGTACATCACCTC
Organism: Candidatus Acidiferrum sp.; assembly: GCA_036270765.1. Classification (GTDB taxonomy): domain Bacteria; phylum Acidobacteriota; class Terriglobia; order Acidiferrales; family UBA7541; genus Acidiferrum. The sequence continues at coordinate 19,190 of DATBBY010000058.1, read as the reverse complement.
CAACATGGGGCTGTACGCCTCGCATGATGCTGGACGCAACTGGAACCGTGCAGACGTTCGCGAACTGCAATTCCAGGACGTGGCCGGAACCGGCACCGCGATGGTCGTAGCGCTGCAAAAACATGGCTTGCTGGCTTCCTTCGACTCCGGCAAAACATGGAAGCGCGTTGACGATCCGCTAGCCGACGGCTTCTTCCCAGTGGTGCGCGTGCGCCGCAACGGAGCGCTGGTAGCAGCCTCCGCAACCGAAGGCCTGCTCTCCCTGGAACTGGAAGGCCGCTCTGCCAACAGCACCGGCGGAGGCACCGCAATGCTTCTAACTCCCGACGGAGTCCAGAAGCCCAAGAATTAATTCACCCCTAACTAAATCAAAAAGGCGGAAGGGCAATCCCCTTCCGCCTTTCTTTTTTACGAAACCTAATTCTTAATCACACTGCCGCAACACTCGCCCCAATCTGATACCCCACCCCACGAACAGTTCGAATCAGCGGCAACTCAAATCCCACATCCACCTGCCGACGCAAATAATTGATATACACATCTACCACGTTAGTCATCGTGTCGTAGTTCAACTTCCACACCTGTTCCACGATAGCGGAACGCGACACCGGCTGACCCGCGTGCCGCATCAACAGTTCCAGCAAACAAAATTCCTTCGGACTCAAATCGATTTGCCGGCCCTGCCGCTGCACCGCATGCGAGATCCGATCCAACTCCAGATCATTCACTTGCAACAGCGCGCGCCCAGATCGATTCCCTCGTCGCACCACCGCGCGAATCCGCGCCGCCAGCTCCGCAACCTCGAACGGTTTGGCCACGAAGTCATCGGCTCCCGCGTTGAGGCCTCTGACCCGGTCCTCCACCACATTCGCGCCAGCCACCATCAATACCGGCTGGTCCGGTTTCTTCAAGCGAATGCTGCGAAGCACATCCAGGCCAACCGTCCTGTTGCGATTTAAATCCAGCACCACCAAATCGTACGTCTGGTCCGAAGCATACCGTTGCGCTTCAGGTCCGCTGGCCACCATCTGCACCGCAAACTTCTCATGCAGCAACCGCTGGTGCAAGAATTCCGCCAGCGGTGCATCATCTTCAGCAACAAGAATGCGCATCGGCTCACACTAGGACTTAGATTTGGAAGGGGGTATACGCAGTCTCTACAGCGCTAGGGAAAGTGTCAACAGCCGCCGCGCCGTAGTTGTCACACTGATAATCGTCAAAACCCCACGCCGTACATTTCTCTACGTTGAGTGTCGCTTGAGGGCTTGTTTCATCTAGTGAATTTTGCGCTGAGAACGCCTCGCGGCTGCGCCTCATCTGAACTTAGCAAAAACCGACCAAAAGCCCAGCCCGGTCATTCCGACCGAAGCAAGCCGACGCCTTTTCCCCTCGTCCGCTCCTGCGAACGAGTCGGCTTGCGTAGGGGAGGAATCTCTCTTCGATCTATCCCGCCAGCCACAACTCTTAATCCCCCTCAAATTTCTCAATTACTTCCCGCGGTATAGCTTGACTCTTAATTTTGTTCTTCTCGCCCGCCGCATGAATCACCCACACCCGTTTTTCAAACCCTTCCACCGCCAGCTCCTCCCCTTTAAACAACCGGTGATACACCGAAAAACTGGCCTTGCCCCATTCGGTGATATTCGATTCCACCACCACCGTATCCCCAAACGAAGACGGCAGCACAAAACGCGCCCGCGATTCAACCAACGGAATCCCCGCGATGGCGTACTTCTTCAACATTTCCTGTTTCGGCAGCCCCGCCCGTTCGAACAACGCATTCGTGCCAGCATCAAAAAATTCAAAATATCGCGGGAAATAAACAATCCCCAGCGGATCGCAATCGCCCCACTCAATGTGAATGCTTCGCTTGTTAACCAGCATGGGCCCGTAAATTCGAAGTGTATTTCATCGACAAGAGTCTACACATAGGAGTGCGGTAAAGTAATAGGATTGATCGCGGTAAAGTTACCGCGAAAGGCGAGCATGGAAAAGGCATACATCTGCGATGCGATTCGAACACCCATAGGCCGCTATGGGGGCAGCATAGCCTCAATCCGCGCCGATGACCTGGCCGCCATTCCCATCACCGCGCTGATGGCTCGAAATTCCAGCGCCGACTGGGCCGCAGTTGACGACGTGATTTTTGGCTGCGCGAATCAAGCTGGCGAAGACAATCGCAACGTGGCCCGCATGGCCCTCCTTCTCGCGGGCTTGCCAAAAGAAGTCCCCGGCTATACCGTGAACCGCCTCTGCGCTTCCAGCATGGAAGCAGTTGCCAGCGCGGCGCGACTAATCAAGAGTGGCGAGGCCGACCTGGTGATCGCTGGCGGCGTGGAAAACATGTCCCGCGCGCCATTCGTGATGGGTAAGCCTGACTCAGCCTTCTCGCGCTCCATGAAAATGGAAGATACCACCATGGGTTGGCGCTTCGTAAATCCCCTGATGAAGGCCAAATATGGCACCGACACCATGCCTGAAACCGGCGAAATTGTAGCGGAAGAATATAAAATTTCGCGTCGGGATCAAGATGCCTTCGCGTTGCGCAGCCAGGAACGCGCCGCAACGGCCATCGCCAACGGAATTCTCGCCCATGAAATCGTGCCTGTGCCTTTGCCCCAAAAAAATGGCCCGCCAACAAATTTCTCTGCGGACGAACATCCGCGCCCAGACAGCTCATTAGAAGGACTCGCCAAATTAAAAGGCGTCGTAAAACCAGACGGCACCGTGACAGCAGGCAACGCCTCTGGAATTAACGACGGCGCTTGCGCAATCTTATTGGCCTCGGAAGCCGGCTCCAAACGTCACGGCTTGACGCCGCGGGCCCGTGTCTTGGCTTCCGGCGCTTCAGGAGTGGCACCTAGAATTATGGGTATCGGTCCAGTCCCCGCAACTCGCAAAGCGCTGAGCAGATCGAAATTGTCTATAGACGATATGAACGTGATCGAACTAAACGAAGCTTTCGCCTCGCAAGCTCTCGCAGTCCTGCGTGAATTGCATGTGCCCGACGACGCTGCGCACGTAAATCCTAACGGCGGAGCCATCGCGCTGGGCCATCCACTGGGCGCCACCGGCGCTCGCTTGATTGCCACCGCCACCTATCAACTCGCTCGCACGCGTGGAAAATACGCCCTGTGCACCATGTGCGTCGGTGTGGGGCAAGGACAAGCCGTGATATTGGAACGCGTCTGAGGCGATGAACATCACGTCATGAACCTGTTTGATTCGATATTCCGTTGGGAACCCGTCGCGAAACTCTTTCGCGACGACAGTTTCTTACAACGCATGTTGGACTTTGAAGCCGCGCTCGCCGCTGCGGAAGCAACCTCTGGTGTGATTCCCTCCTCCGCTGCAAGCGTCATCACGGCAAAATGCCGCGTCGAATTATTCAATAAAGAAAAACTAAGTGAGGCTGCCGCCCTGGCAGGCAACCTTGCCATCCCGCTGACAAAACAGCTCAAAGCTTTAGTCGCTGCCGACAATAAACATGCCGCCGGCTTTGTGCATTGGGGCGCGACCAGTCAGGACACCATAGATACGGCGCTAGTCCTGGAATTGCGCGAAGCGCTTCCCCTCATCTCCGCCGAACTTGGGAAATTGTGCGACAGGCTCGCCAAAATGGCTGATCAGCATCGCCACACGCCTATCGTCGCCCGCACCTGGATGCAACACGCGATTCCCATCACGTTAGGAACAAAATTTGCCGGATGGCTTGATGCTCTGGTGCGCCACCGCGAACGATTTCACGAAATGCAAAATCGTTGTCTCGTGCTGCAATTTGGCGGCGCAGCAGGAACACTTGCCGCGTTAGGTTCTAAAGGCTCAATTATCGCCAAACATTTGAGCGAGAAGCTCAAACTCCCTCTACCGCAAATGCCTTGGCACAGTCATCGCGATCGCCTGTCCGAAATCGCCACCACCCTCGGATTGTTAACCGGCACGCTAGGCAAAATCGCGCGAGACATTTCTCTGCACATGCAAACTGAAATTGACGAACTCCGCGAGCCCGCAGAAGAAGGTCGCGGCGGATCGTCGACCATGCCTCACAAGCACAATCCAGTTGCCTGCGCGATGATTCTCGCGGCCGCAACACGCGTCCCCGGACTAGTCGCCACTATGCTGACCGCCATGCTCCAGGAAGACGAGCGCGGCCTGGGCGCCTGGCACGCCGAATGGGACACTCTACCGGAAATTGTGTGCCTCACTGCCGGAGCAATGCATCACCTAGCCGATGTTGTCCCGCGCCTTGAAATCGATGTGAAACGAATGCGCGAAAATCTGGAGTTGACCAAAGGCTTGATTTTTGCCGAATCCACCACCGCCGTGCTTGGCGAAAAAATCCCCCGCTCTCAGGCGCGTGAATTGATCGACGCCGCCAGTCAGCGAGCTATCAAAGAAAAACGCCATCTCAGAGACGTTCTCGATGACGACCAGAAAATCGCCGCGCACCTATCGTCAGACCAGCTCGACAAACTCTTTGATCCACGAAATTACATCGGCACATCCAACGAATTTATCGACCGCGTTGTTGAAAACTATAAAACCCAAAAAAATACTTAACTGGAGTACCCGTGCCTTTTGTTGAAACCAAAGACCTGCATATGCATTACGAGCTGGACGGCCCAGCCAACGCCCCCGCTCTCATGTTTTCCAATTCACTAGGAACGAATTTATCGCTGTGGGATCCACAATTCCCGGTTTTTGCCAAGACCTTTCGCTTACTTCGCTATGACTCCCGTGGCCACGGCCAAACGTCCGCCACGCCTGGCGAATACACAGTGGAAATGTTGGGCCGCGACGTCCTTCAGATACTCGACGCCTTAAATCTCGACCGTGTAAATTTTTGCGGCCTGTCCATCGGTGGAATGACCGGAATGTGGCTGGCCGTAAATGCGCCGCAGCGCCTGACAAAACTCGTGCTCGCCAACACCGCGCCAAAAATCGGCAAACTTGACGCCTGGAACCAACGCATAAAATTAGTTCGCGAGGGCGGCACCAAGGCCGTCGCTCAACCGGTAGTCGAAAAATGGTTCACGCCGGAATTTCATGCTAAGCACCCCGATCAAATAATAAAAACTCGTCACATGATAGAAACCACCAGCACGGAAGGTTACGTCGGTTCATGCGCCGCCGTCCGTGATTTCGATTTCTGGGAAAACGTGCCTGCGATTCACGCGCAAACTTTAGTAATCGCAGGAACCCACGATCAATCTGTGCCTCCGTCGGACGCTCAGAAACTCGCAAAGCAAATTCCCGGAGCGCGCTTTCTCGAGTTGTCGGCGGCCCATATCTCTAACGTTGAAGCCCCGACCCGCTTTACCGACGAAGTCAGCAATTTTCTGAACACTTAAGGAGCCTCAATGGACGAACGCGAACGGTTCGAAGCCGGCATGAAGATTCGCCGCGAAGTCTTGGGCGACGCCCATGTCGACGCTGCCATCGCCAAAGGCAACGCATTTAGCGAAGCATTTCAGGAACTGATCACGCGTTACGCATGGGGTGAAATCTGGACTCGCCCCGGCTTGCCACGTCAAACGCGCAGCCTGATCACCGTAGCGATGCTCGTCGCTCTGAATCGCGAAGAGGAGTTGCGTCTGCATTTACGCGCCGCCTTAAGAAATGGAGCGACCCAGGAAGAAATCCGCGAGACGCTTTTGCAATCCGCAATTTACTGCGGAGTGCCGACCGCCAATTCCGCATTTCGCATCGCCCACGAAATTTTTAGCGAAAAACCCTGATTCGCCCGGCCAAAATAGAACTGAAAAACGCCCCTCCCGCCTCCTTCCCATACGGCTACAAAAACAGCCCGGTAAGCGCCTAAACGCGCGCTTTTAGCGTTGCTCTAAACGAACATAAAGTCTATATTGTCAGCACTATGCACATCCCTGCCGCTTCTCGTTTCAAGCTATTCGCTCGTCCATTTCCTATGCGCCGGAATATGCGCTTTCTAGCGATATTCGTCTGCCTCGCGGTCACCCTCATACCTGCCCCGGCCCGGCCTGACGGCGCAACCGATCCTCATGGGCTCGGCCCGATCCTCGCCTATATTTCAACCGGCTGGAATACTCTGACGCGCTCAATGTACGAATGTTCAACCGTCGTGGATCCCAAGTTCGCGGCCAATTCCGTGATGTATCTTCCTGCCGATCTTCGAGAGCCCGCGGCGCTCACCGCGTTGCAAAATCAATGCAAGTTTGAAGTCAAACCTTTGCCCACGGTCATTCATCACCCCGGCGAAATCGACGCCGACAGTTTGAATCCTCCGGGCCTCCTGTACCTCGAAAATAAATATGTAGTTCCCGGGGGCCGCTTCAACGAAATGTACGGCTGGGACAGTTATTTTATTATTCGTGGCCTGGTTCGCGACGGCCGCGTCGACCTTGCGCGCGGTATGGTTGAAAATTTTTTCTTCGAGATCGAACATTACGGCAACGTTTTGAACGCCAACCGCAGTTATTACCTGAGCCGCTCGCAACCTCCCTTTCTCACCTCTATGATTCTCTCCGTCTACGATTCCCAAAAAGCCGCCGGACATGAAGACAAGAATTGGCTCGCCAGAGCGTACACATTTGCCGTTAGAGACCACGACATGTGGGCGCAAGAACCGCATCTCGCCGGCTCAACCAACCTCTCGCGATACTTCGACCGTGGCAACGGCCCTTCCCCCGAAAGCGTGAAAGATGAAACTGGACACTATCGCGAAGTATCCGCGTTTTTTCTGCGGCACCCGGAACTCGATGAGCATAACCTCGTACGAAAAGATCCCGGTAAAACTGAGCCGCAGACCTTCGGCGCTCAATATTCCGTGCGCGTCTGTGACTCCGGACACGATGCTTCGCCCAAAGTGGCCCAAGCGTCGGGAGAACACGCCGACTGTGAGACCGCCGAAGAAGTCGCTCTCAGCGCCGATTTCTACAAAGGCGATCGTTCCATGCGCGAATCCGGCTACGACATTTCGTTTCGCTTCGGACCGTATGGCGCGCAAACTCAGAACTACGCTCCCGTGTGTCTGAACAGCCTGCTCTACAAAACCGAAAAAGACTTACAGCAAATGAGTGAAGCCCTTGGAAAAAACGACGAGGCTCACAAGTGGGCGCGCCTGGCTGATGAACGCAAGGCCAACATCGACAAATATTTGTGGAACGAAAAAGCCGGAATGTTTTTCGACTACAACTTCGTGAAACAACAGCAATCCACCTACCCATATGTCACTGTCTTTTTCCCCATGTGGGCAGGATTGGCCTCACCCGAGCAAGCCAAAGCCGTAATGAAAAATCTCCCCATTTTTGAACATCCCGGCGGTCTGGTGATGAGCCCGAACGAAACCGGCGGCCAGTGGGATTTTCCCTACGCCTGGGCTCCCAATCAACTGGTCGCCGACGAAGGCATGCGCCGATACGGCTTCAACGAAGACGCCGATCGCGTTTCCTACAAATTCCTCTCGACTGTTGCGGAAAATTTCAGGCGCGACGGCACTATTCGAGAAAAATACAATGCCGTGACTCGCTCTTCTGAAACTGCCGTTACCGCCGGATATCACGTCAACATCGTCGGCTTCGGCTGGACCAACGGCGCGTTCTTGAATCTCTTGCACGACCTGCCCAAGCCTATGGCTGACAAACTGGCGAAAGAACAAGATGCCGCTCCGCCGGTCGCAGCAAAAGCTATGTCCCCATCTGCAAATTAATCGAGTTGTTGAACGCTGGAGTGCAGCACTGATTTTAGAAATTTCACATCCGGTTTCGGTGTAGCTCCCACCTGTGACGCCACCCATGAGCCCATGCGATTGGCGGCCTCGTTCATTTCATCCAAAGTTGCTCCGCGTAGATAGTGATGGATCAGCGCAGCAGTAAATGCATCGCCGGCGCCCACGGTATCCGCCACCTCCGTAGGAAATCCCGGATGTCTGTGCACACCGTCCGCCGCCACCAGCGAACTCCCGCTCGGGCCTTCTGTCACGCACACCAGCTTCAATCCACATGTATTCAATAACCAACTCGCCGCCGTCTCTTTTGTATTTGATTTGTATCCGAGAAGCGCCGACACTCGCGACAGCTCATCCTCATTCACTTTCATAATATCGGCGCTCTTTGCCGATTCGCGCAAAATGTCAGCAGAGAAGAAAGACTGCCGCAAATTTACATCAAAAACTTTGACGGCGTTAGGCGGCAAGTTTTGAAGAAACAGTCGAATCGTTTTTCGCGAGCGCTCCGAGCGCTGCGCCAGTGAGCCGAAGCATACCGCGGCAGCGCGCCCTGCCAACACCTGCCATTGCGAAGTCCACTCAAAATTATCCCAGGCAACATTTTCTGCAATTTGGAATTTCGGCTGGCCATCCTCAAACACCTCAACTTTCACTGTGCCTGTCGGATTGCTTCTATCCAGCTGCAGCCATTCCTGTGATAGCCCGAGTTTCGCTAATCTACGCGCCGCGGCATTCCCCAACCGATCTCTCCCAACTCGGCTGGCCACCGCCCCGTCGTCTCCAAGCAAGCTGGTCATGTACGCAAAATTGGCCGGCGCTCCGCCCAATTCCTTGCGATTAGGAAAAACGTCCCACAGCATTTCCCCGAGACCAACAATCGTGTACTTAGCGGCCATAAACCCGTTACCAGCCTGACCTCACGCATCAGCGCTTCTTGACAAAAAGCTTTTCTCAGCCTTAAGGCTTTTGGTCCCTGGCGGCTTGCAAACTTTCCGCCATTTTCAACTCGCGCTCTGCATCTTCCATCCGTCCTAGCGCTCGATAGGATTGCCCCAACAAATGGTGCGTCACGGAATTGTTCGGGTCCATCGCCAGCGCACGCTGCAACGCACGGACCGCGAGCTCGGACTCGCCTTTTTTCTCTAGAACTTTTCCCAGCAGAATGTACGGCCCGCTCGAATTAGCATCAAGCCAGATCGACCGTTGCAAAAGTTTCTCTGCCTCATTAAACTTCTGCGCCCGAGAGTAAGCGTCCGCCAGCTTGTAGTACGCCGCTGCGTTGCCCGGATTAATCGCCAGTTCTTGTTCGAACTGCGCTGTGGCTTCGGGAAGTTTGTTTTCATACAGATAAAGCTCGCCTAGCACCTGATGCGCCAACGGCAGCTTAGCATCAAGCTCAATCGCCTTCTTGCCGTATTCCTCCGCCACAGGAGCGAAATCCAAACGCAGCAGTAGCCGCGCCGTGAAAAGATACGCCGCAGCCGAATCAGGGGGCACTTGAAACATTTTTGCGAACGCTCGCCGCGCGCTCGCATAATCCTTCGTCTGAATGTATGCGACGCCAAGTATGTACGCCGCATCTACGTTGGCGCTCGGATACCACGACTGCACTTTCACAAGATAAGGAATCGCGTCCGCTGGCTTATTGGAAAGATACAGCGAAAGCCCAATGAGCTGCGTAGCTTCTTTATCTTCGGGATTTTCTGCAAGAGCCCGTTGGAGCGCGTCGACGGCGTTCCGATAATCGCCTTTCCGATAGTAAGTAACGCCAAATTCATGCGAGAGATTTTTAGCTGTGGGATTGGATTTTGCGATTTCATTCAACCCCGCGAGCGCGTCGTCGAATTTGCCTTGCTCCGTAAATCGATGAACCTGATCGTAAGACGGTTCCTCGCTTGGTACGGATTGCGCCCCTAGTGAAAATGGCAAAAAGAATAAAAAACCAAAAATAAGATGCCCACGCAGCGCGTAGTTTCTAAATTGTGAAATATTCATAGCCAATGAAAACGGCACATTCACGACCTGCCCCATTGCGAAAAATGATTAGAGCATAAAAAACGGGGAGCCCGCGAGCAGGCTCCCCGTCTTGCTATGAACAGTAGGTAGGGTTAGAAAGTGATGCGCACTCCGAACTGCAGTTGCCGCATCCCCACCGGGGAGCCAGGCGCGGAATCGGCTTCGATGTCTGTGATCTGTCCAGCGTTGCCGCCGCAATCTATACATGTGTTGCCCGGGAAGTTGATAACCGGATGATTGAACACGTTGTACGCGTCGAAGCGGAATTGCGCGTTGATTCTCTCCGTAATGAAGAAGGTCTTGGAGAGCGCCATGTCATCGTAAAACGCATGCGGTCCGCGGAGCGAATTGAATCCCGCGCTGCCGATCTGTCCGCAACCGGGCAGTGAATATGGCCCGGAGGTCGGGCGCGCGAAAGTGCAGGAGTCCAGCCCGTCATCGGCAGGCGTGAGATTGTAGGACAGTGGGGCAACCGGTGTGAACCAGAACGTACAGTTACCCGTGCCACCCGGGCACGGAGCCGTCCGTTTGCCCACGGAAATTTGCTGATGGTTCGAGGCCACGTTCGGACGGCAGGGCCCGGCGTCAGAGATGGTTCCACACTCACCGATGCTGGGTGTGAACGGAAGACCCGTGCCGTAAGTAAGAGTGTTGGTGACTTGCCAGCCGCCAACGATGAAGTTCATCGCTCGTCCGGAATTGGTTAAGAACGTCTTTCCTTTGCCCACGGGCAGTTCGTAGATGGTGTTCGCCACGAATACCTGGTTGCGGTTATTCCCGTTCGGTCCCCATGAAAACTTTTTATTCACGGAAAAATAGTCGTCATTGTACGCGTATGCGTGGGAGAAGGTGTAATGCGCCAGGAATTGGAGTCCGTAGCTGGTCCGTTTCTCCGCCTTGATTTGCAAGGCGTTGTACTTGTTGTCAGCGTCATTCCCGTAATAGCTCATGTCCACCGCGCAGCATGCTGGTGTCGGTTGAGGTGTATGCGTGGGGTCGGCGGGATCGATAAAAGTAAAGCCTGGATAAGTGAAAGACGGCACGCCATTCAGGAAATACCGGCGACGATCTGCCGAAGCCTGCGCCGCTTTAAATCCAGCCAGTTTGCAGGTACCAGAGGAACAATCCACTACGTTTGTTCCAGGTCCGATAGCCACTTGATTCGGATTGTAGGACGGTCCTCCACCGGCGAAGACATGCGTTCCTTTGTTCCCGATGTAACTAGCGGTTATGTTCAGGGTCGACGTGATTTGCCGTTGAATCGTGGCATTCCACTGGTCTACTGTGGGCAGCCGCTGAACCCGCGGGCGAGCCCCCGCCGACGTCTTGCCGTCTATGCCGTTAATCGGCAAAGTTCCGGCCGAAGAAATGGAACTCAGGACCGGCGTGAAATCGAACGGTTGCGGTCCAGTGGAAAGATTGAAAATCGCGCTGCGATTGTTCGTTGCGCCGGTATTAAAGGAGTTATCCGAAAGGTCCTGCCGCGCCAGCACTGGCAGGTTCTGGGTGACCACGTGGCCGAAGTTCGACCCGAACACGCCGATATCGAAACCACGGCCGTAACCTAGGCGTACGACTGTTTTTGGATCAAATTGGTAGGCCACACTCAGGCGAGGCGCAAGGGCCTTGTAAGTATTGGCAACATCGCCATTTGAACCAACGCCCCCGAAGCCCGCGACTCTGATCAGTCCGTCTTCTAAATCAGCGAAACCACCGTTACCCTTGGCGTTGACGGTTTCGGGGAAGTAGATCTCCCAGCGCAGACCATACGTAAGAGTAAACCTGGAGCTGACTCGCCAGGAATCCTGTCCGTAGAAGAACCAACGCTTCTGACGTTCTGCGGCATTCAAACTGGTGCTTACGAACCGCTGGAATTGGGTAACGTCCCCGAGTATGAATGTCGCTAACCCCAAACCATTGGCTCCAGCATTTCCCGTCCCCTGCTGGTCGAAGAACAACAGACCGGAGCGACTCTGGTCGCTGGGAACTCTGAGGTTTTCGGCATAACGGATGTCAGCACCGAACTTGATGGTGTGGTTGCCTTGTGTCCGCGTCCAATTGTTTACAACCTGGAATTGCTGTTCGCTCTCCGTCAGGGGGCAATTACAACGGGCAGCGTCCAAGCCATCCCCAAAGGCGTAAGTGCCACCATTATTGTTGCCTAATTGCCCGTTCAAGCTGTTGCCGCCGTTGTTTGTGAACAGGAAACCAGACAAACCGCCCGTTGTTGGTGGACCAACAATCCCCGGTCCGCTATTTAGTCCCGGGAAACCAAAGGCATCCATCGGCGACTTCGTCTGATCGGAGTACGCCGTTTTTGGGTTGTACTTGAAATATCCGAACCGTACGTCCGTGAGCCATTTGGCACCGATCGCCTTCGTCACACCGGTGGCCAGGCTGTAGTTATGAACATTCGAACTGCCGTTCAAACCACCAGGGCCAAAGCCGACGCTTCCCAGTGGACCAAGACCGCCCGTGCCCGAGAGCGAGAAATAATCAAGACTGAATCGCCCGAACACCTGATAATTGTGCGGTGCGCTATAGTCAATCCGGACGTCAAAAGATTTCTGATCAAACGGACCTGAACCACTGTTCACGAAATTGTCGTTAACGCCGGCAGAAGTGGGCGTCGGGAAAAGCGCCAGCACATTTCCGACGTTCTGTCCGATCATGCCGATGGGGATCATGTTATTGGCAAACGGTGTCCGGCCGGAACCGGTGAGAGGGTTACCGGTGGTAGGGTCGAAGATCTGGCCGCTGGGCACTCCACCAACCGGAGGGCCATACGCATTCAGGTATTGGCTCAAGTCGCAGAACCCGGGAGTGGCGCTGGCCCCGTTCGTTGCGGGGTTACAAGATTGGACTACTGTCGCAGTTGGAACCGTATACAGGTTCGTAATACCTGCGGTCTGTTGAGTTCCCTGATAATCGCCGAAGAAGAAAAGTTTGTTCTTGATGATAGGTCCGCCGACAGCTCCGCCAAACTGCTTCCAGTTTGCCGCAGCTAGAGGAACTCCGGGCTTGTTTGTGAATGGGTCGCGAGCTTGCTGGTCACTGTTGCGATTAAAGAAGAAACCGACGCCGTGGAAGTCGTTCGAACCGGACTTGGTCTGCACCTTGACGATTCCAGAAGTTGCCTTGCCAGATTCTGCGTCGTAATCCTGCAATGCGATCTTCGCTTCACCAACCGCATCTAGATTTGGGTTCACCACGATAATTCCCAAAATGGGATCCTGGTTGTCGGTGCCGTCCAACTCGAAGTTCGTGCCTGAGAAGTGTTGCCCGTTAACTTGAATCTGGCCGCCGCCTTGCGGATTTTCCGTAGCGGCGTGGTTAAACCCCGGCAATTTCTGCGTACCCGGCGACAGCAATTCAAAATTTGTAAAGTTGCGGTTCAGGATCGGCAAATCCTCCACGTACTTCTGGCTGAACTGCACGTCGACGTCCGCCCGATCCGTTTGCAGTTGCGGGATGTCACCAGTGACTTCCACCGTTTGTGTCACAGCTCCGACTTGCAGAGGAACGTCAAGAGTTACCGAGGAGTCGGCTGTAACCGTGACGCGCTCCACCGAATAAGTCTTAAAACCAGTACCTTCCACCGCGACCTTATAGTCGTCCGGAATCAAATGGGTAACCGCGAAGTTGCCACTCTCGTTCGAGGTCGTTTCAAACGTAGTGCTCTTTGAGATCGAAGTCACGGTGACTTTCGCGCCGCTCACCGCGGTTCCTTGCGCGTCCGTCACTGTCCCGATGATGCTGCCGAACACAGCTTGGCCTGAAGCCGTATACGTGCACAGATTAAAGCAGAAGCAAAATACAACCAGAGCCACCCACACTGATCGTCTTCCCATCACACCCCTCCTCAAACCCGTCTTGGAATCTTCCAACTCGAACACACTGCTCCCGAACAGCATCCTCGACTGAATTTATATGGGTTCGTGAACTACTGTGTGGACCACAAATCGCAGGACAATCGATCGCATCCTGCAGGACCCCCTCGACGTACACAGATACTTCTCGAAGCCATCGATCCCGGGGTAAACCGGAGGCCACACCGCAAACGCAAGAAAACTAAGCAGCGGAATGGCGATCGAGCAATTAAGTGGCTACCTCTTATCAATTTTATCGATGCTTCGGCAAGTCTCATGCGGTAAGACACGGTTACATCCAATAACCACTTCTTTTCCTGCGTGTTGCATCCCCGGATACGTTCGTGTTACAACCCTGTAACCGGAGTTGACTTTGCTCGACAAGACCCTAATCCAAGCGGAAATCGAGAAGCTGGCCAACAGCTCTGTCTTGCACGGTTCTGAGTCCCTTTGCAAGCTTCTGCGCTACATCGCCAAACACGCCCTCGATCATCCCGGCGCCTCGCTGAAGGAATACCAGATCGCCACCGAAGTATTTGGCAGGCAGGCCGATTTCGATCCTCAGGTCGATTCTATGGTCCGCGTTCAAGCTGGCCGCTTGCGTGCAAAACTCGCCGAGTACTATAGTGGCGAAGGCGCGGCTGACGACCCCGTTTGGGTGGATTTACCCAAGGGCACCTACGTTCTCACCTTCCATCCACGGACCCCAGGTGCCAGACATCCCCCCGCATCCACTAACGGCGGGCGCCATGACGCCCAAGTCCATCAGGAACACGAACCTCTACCCCAGCAGATTCCGCGCAAGTGGGCCATCGCCGTCGGAATCTTGGCAGTGTTGCTTGCCGCTAGTTTAACCGTGATGGCCTCCTTGCTCTTCCCGCGCAAGGCTGGTGAAACTAGCGCCATTAGCGACCAGCCCGGAGTTCCCTCCGCGTTCCCAACGTTCTGGCGAGGATTTTTAACCGGCCCCGAAGAACCGTGGGTGATCTTCAGCAACGCCCCTTTTGCCGGCAGACCGGACGTCGGTATGCGCTATTACAACCCCGTGCGCGACGCTGGCGAGCCCATTCTCGATCACTACACCGGCGTTGGCGAGGTTTTGGGAGTACACGAACTCGATAAAGTTTTCGCCTTGCTTCACCAGGAAATCCGCGTAAAACGCGGGAGTCTCTTCACCCTCGACGATGCCAAGAACAATGACCTCATTTTTATCGGCTCGCCTTCTGAAAATTTGTCCCTTCTTGATATTCCCGGCACTCACGAATTTATCTTTAAACAAATTCCCTCTGGTAACCGCCGCGGAAACACCGAAATCATCAATGTTCATCCGCAAAATGGCGAACCAAAGGAATATCTCGCTTCCCCCAATAATCAAGCGCTCACCGAAGACTATTCCGTTGTCGCCTTGGTGCGCGGCTTAAACAACGCCCGCTCGGAACTCATCCTGGCCGGCACCACCACCATGGGAACGCAAGCTGCCGTCGAGTACGTTTCCCGTCAGCAAACTCTGGAAGAATTGTTGTCAAAGTTGTCGGTCTCAAAGCCCGCCGATTTAAAGCCCTTCGAAGCCGTCCTTCACGTCAAGGTAGTGCGCGGCGTCCCGGTAGCCACCGAATTAGTAGCCCTCCGCAAAGGCGTCTAACCGCGCCTCTCTCTTTTTTGTTACGCAAACCAAAAAGACTCGGAGGGTGCCTCACCCTCGATTTTTGAGGGTGCGGAAGTTTCCGTCTTGAAGTTTCGTCTTGAAGTCGCGCCCCACGTTCGCAGTTAAATATTCAGTCCCGTTTACACGTTGTCTCTAAACATCCTTTACACTCCCGCTCGCCGGCAAGAATCTCAAGGTGACGTAACTTTCAACCGCGGATCCAGCTCCGCCGCCCTCTTCAATTCCCTCCCCGATTCCTCCCGCTCGCCTTTTCGTTGCAGCGCCAATCCCAATTGATAATGAGCAGCCGCATATCCAGGCGTAGCCGCAATAGCAGACCGAAACTGCGAGATCGCCGCATCCAGGTCCCCCGCATTCATCAACCGCGTCCCAGAATTGGTCGCGAACACCGCCGCCTGCATATCGGTAGTCTGCTTCGCCATAGCCACGCCAGCGCGACTCTCCTCAGACGCGCCCTGCGTATCACCCAGTTGCCGAAGCACCGCCGCCAGCGTCGTGTGTGCGCCAGCAAAATCCGGCTGCAATCGAATCGCTTGACGCAGCGTGCTAGCAGCCTCCTGCCACTTTTCCTGCTGCTTCAACACCGTGCCCAGCGTATAGAACGCCTCCGCATAATCCGGCTTCGCGGAAACAGCGGCGCGCAGCTCGCTTTCTGCCGCGGGCAATTCGCCCTGCTGCCAAAGTGTCACTCCCAGCGTGTAATGCGCATCCGCTTGCTGGGGATTCAACTCCGCCGCCTTCCGCAGTTCCGCAATCCCTTCCGGAAGTTTATCCTTAAGTTTTAACGCCAGTCCCAGATTGTAGTGCAGCGTCGCGTCATTGGGCGCGTCTTTCAACGCAGACTGAAATTCCTCGATCGCCGCATCGAAATCAGTCTTTTGCAGATACGCCACCCCAAGGTTCGCCCGGTAACTGGTGTCCCCAGGTCGCAGCCGTACCGCCGCTTTGAACTCTACAATCGCCCCGTCGCCATCGCCAATCTGCAAAAGAGCCAACCCAAGATTGTTGCGCGCGTCAGGATTTTCCGGTTGCTGTCGCACCGCCTGCCGAAAAGCTTGCACCGCGCTATCCGCATTTCCAGAGTGTTGCAGCAACAACCCCAGTTCGTTCTGCGTTCCCGGAAAATCAGCTTGTAGTTTCACGACGCTCTGCAGTTCGGTCGTTGCCCCTTCGACATCGCCCGTTTGTTGCAGCGCTTTAGCCAGGTAGTAATGCGTCTGCGGATCTTCCGGCCCCAATTGCGCAGCTACGCGCAGCTCCGATACGCCTGCATCACCTGTTTTTTCGTCCAGTCTTAAAACACCCAGATGCAAGTGCGCCACCGCCAATTGCGGATCCAGCCGCACCGCTTCTTCGAATTGCAATGCAGCTTCCTTGGCGTTGGATTGCTGCACTAGCAGCGTCCCCAGCTCATCGTGTAGATCAGCCCGAGTCGGCTCAAGCTCCGCAGCGACTCGCATCTCGCTCACCGCGTTCGTGCTGTCCCCCGAAAACGCCAGCGCTCGTCCGAGCGCGTGATGCGCTTCTGAATCTTGCGGCGCATCCCGAACCGCATCGCGCGCCTGCCGTACTGCTCCTTCGTGATCGCCTTTCTGCACCAATGCATTCGATAAGTTTATATGCGCCTGCGCAAACGTCGGATTCGCGCGAAGTGCAGCCCGAAAGTGCACGATGGCCTCATCGGTTTGTCCTTGCGCAAGCAACACCCAACCCAGCGAGTTATGCGCTTCCGGATTTCCCGGCACCAGCCGCACTACTTTTTCAAACGCCGTCCGCGCCCCCGCAAGATCACCTCGCTGCAGCGCACTAACCCCTCGCCCATACTCAGCATTCACTTCCGCCGCCGTATCTGTTTTGACTCTCTCGGCATTCTGACCAGGCACCGCGCCAAGTGAAACGACACCAAAAATGGCGATGAAACTTACTGCCAGAATAGAATTTTTAATAGATTGGTCGCGTAATAGCAGACGCATGATTATCCAAAATGGATTGAGCCACAAGAAAAGCAAGAAGAAATGTTAACACGCGACTTGTGTGTTAAGCCCGGACTCCGGCTCCAGGGTAGCGGGTCAGCTTCCGCTTACGCCAGGTCCCGACAAAGTCGCCCAATCGGAAACCCGAAAATCGACATAGACGATTACCGCGTTTATCAGACTTTGAGTTATTTCGCGTAGATGTAGTAATGTCGTGCTCGGTGACGCGGGATGCTGGCAGACTTTTGTCGTCCAGTCCTACGGTTTGTTCTTCTTTACATCGTGCGGCCCGTAGTTCTGCTGGTTGGTGCTTTCTTATCGTCGTTTTACAACGTTCTGTTTGCATGGTGGCTTGACGACCGCAGACGAAAACCGATCATGGATGGATTCCCGCAGGGATTCACGGTTCAGCGTATCGGAGTCACGAGCGCGGTGGCCCTCTCCGACCTTCCGGGTTCCGAGATTGCGAAATATTTCTGCGAACATCCAAGTATAGCGAAGGCTCTGCTCGGCGAATCTTACGACAAACGATACACTCCTTCGACTTTCATTTCTGAAAACGGACACGGAACGTTTAGGGTCGGGTGGCTTACGCGGGGCGCACAATACGAGTGCGTGAAAGAATTTCAGAATCTTGCTGACGCAGCGACTGATTATCTCCTGTTCTCGCTGGGCAAAAGTCGATGGACTCCCAGCGAACCTCAATCGCAAAAGCATAGGTTCTGAGAAGTCGCGCAACCGAAAACTGACCCACTACCCCTCCTGCCCGTCTACGTGATCGTGTCTGTGGCGTCTGCCAAACGAGACTACGGCGATTTGTGCCCGACAGAACTTTTGCCCTCTGGAAAGGGCATCGTCCGCACAATCCCCTGCCCTTCCTTCACGTAAATCACCTGGTTGGGCTTGATGTTTTCCACTTTCTCCATCAGCCCGCTGGGCCAGCGAATTTCCAACAGATCCACTTTCTCTGCTTTCCCAATCCCGAAATGCACCCGCAAATCATTCTGCGAAAAGTACCCACCGCCACTGCGCACTTCATCGATCTGCGAATGCGGTTTCGTTTCTCCGGCGACTTGAGTAACGCAGCGCAATCGCGCGCCAATACCACTGCGATTCGATTTCGTCCCAATAGTGCGCACCTTCAGCCAGTTATTCCCAATCTTCTGATCACAGCGCAACAACTGCGGGTAATCATTCACCATATTCACCACCACATCGATATCCCCATCATTATCAAAATCGCCGAACGCACATCCGCGCGAAGCCGATGGAACAGAAATTCCCGGTCCAGCGTCCATCGACACATCTTCAAACCGCCCATTCCGCAAATTCCTATACAACAACTTGCGTTGTGCGTAGCCCGCCTCCGTCCGTAACTGTTCCACTTCCGGGTAAACATGCCCGTTGCAGATAAGAATGTCCGCCCAGCCATCATTGTCCATGTCAAAAAAACCGCAGCCCCACCCCAAATACTGCGTGTGTTTCCCCAGTCCCGCCGGAAAAGTCGCGTCCTCAAAATTTCCGCAACCAATATTCCGATAAAGAGAAGGAGTGTCCCCCGCGAAATTTGTTTTCACAATGTCCAGATTCCCGTCCAGATCGTAATCAATCGCCGACACTCCCATCCCGGCTTGTGGCTTCCCGTCGGCGCTCAGTGCGCATCCCGACTCCATCGCCACATCCGTAAATTTGCCATTCGCCAGGTTTTTATAAAGCGCGCTCGCGGTTGAATCGTTGGCCACGTAAATATCCGGCCAGCCATCATTATCAAAATCAGCCGTCAGAACCCCCAGCCCGTACGTTCCGTTCGCATTTAAAATTCCTGCCGCTTGCGACACATCCGTAAAAGTCCCGTCGCCATTGTTGTGGTACAAAATATTCTTACCGCCATTCAATCCCGGCGGACCGCAAGCCACCAGAACCCCTTTATAGTTGCAAGGCCCCGACTCCGGCACCGGCGC
>DATBBY010000057.1:0-13123 GCA_036270765.1 Candidatus Acidiferrum sp. | reverse complement strand
GGTTCCGCCGGCAGCCACGGGCTCGTCTGCCATCAAACGATGTCGGCCCGCGATAATCTCCTGCGCAAATCCTGCCGCGCTCCCGCGGACAACCACTTCATTTATGTCAGCCATCGCCAGCACCCCTGTGGGAAAAAGGATCTTTACCAACGATTCTTTAGTACGAATGAGAATGTAACTCTATCGGCCCATTCTCGGCTCCCCTCATTTCTGGCAGACCGACATAGTAGTTCTTAAAAGAGCAAAGGCGGTGGGGATCCGGCGCTCACCGTCGCAGGTACTACTCGAATCGAGCATCCTTGGGGAACCTGTGGCGATTGTGGCGCCACCTGATTTTTTCTGTTGCGCTTATCCTGCTCACATAGCTCGGCCCATACAAGTTATTGGAAAAAATGGAAAATGAGGGAGCGGCGTAAGTGTTTGAAAATATTGGAGCGGCCTATCGGAATCGAACCGACACCTGAACCTTGGCAAGGTTCCGTACTACCACTATACTAAGGCCGCTCAAGGACTCTTCCTTATATAACATGGGCGGCTAAGCGCGACAAGTGTTCCCGCCAGTTGCGCTTCCATGCGACAGCAATTCAAAGAAAATTCCGCGGCTTAGGAAACCTGCGTGATGCGCGCAGTCTTCACCACCGGGGAACGCTTTTGGCGGTCGGCGAAGCGCGTGGCTTTGTCCTTGTCGGTGTATACGCGGCCAAATTTTTCACCGTCAGCGTAAGACACGGTGACCAGCCAGTGATGATGCTTGCGGCGGCGGTCTTTATTGAAGCTGGCTTTGTCTGTTTTTGCGGAGTTCTTGGAGGTGCCTTTTGTCACGGTGCTTTCCTGTTCTTGACGGCAGTGATGCGAACTATCGCAAACAAAAGGGGCATGCGCAAGTGGCACGTTAGGTAGTAACGGATTTTTATGGAAACTCATGAACCTGGAACCAATCAGTTTCCCTGTTGTCGCAGCCTGTCGGGCGGGGCAATGTTGCGAGAGAATCGCGAACTCCTGCCCCCCAGCTAACTTTCTCGCATTTCTACCGTTACGGCCTCCCCGGACATCGAATAATGAGAGGCAATTCAACAATCCTGGACCTTGGTACAGCTGTAATGGTTTGTCAACGGAAGGTTAAAAGTTGTGAACCATGAAACATTCCAGGAGTTTTTACGTCTTACTAGGTGAGTGGCACGGTAAGCTGAATCAGTGGATAAGAACATGATCTCGACAACAAAACATACCCCGCTCGTGCAGGACCTGCGAAATCATTCGGCAGAGCAAGTAAATGAACTGCGCCTGTTATTAGAGCATGGCGCGCCGACGAAGGCCGATCCGCGCCGCCCTGGTTTTTATGAACTGCAAGGGTTGCAGAATACATTTTACGTTTTCAAATATCCTACCGGCGCAAAGGTTCTTTTGCTCGGGGTGTGGGAGCGCGACCCGGTTGCGGAAATGGTGGACGCCAACTGCTCCTGTTGCGCGTAAGAGTTTTCTGAAATCGATTTCGCTATAGAGCCGCTTGTTGCCTGGCGGCTCTTTTTATTTCTGGTCGAGTTTCAAGGCTGCAGAGTTAATGCAGTACCGCAAGCCGGTGGGGGTCGGGCCATCATCGAACACGTGGCCGAGATGCGCTTCGCACTTGCTGCACTTTACTTCGGTGCGAGCCATGCCATGACTACGGTCGGTTTCGGTTTCCACGGCTTGTTTATCCGCTGGAGCATAAAAGCTGGGCCATCCGGAGCCGGAATGAAACTTGGTCTCGGACGTAAATAACGGCTGGCCGCAACAAACACACTTGTACGTGCCCGGATCTTCGTTGTGGGCGTATTCACCCGTAAAAGGCGGTTCGGTGCCTTTCTGGCGGGTTACGTAATATTGGTTTTGAGTGAGCTGCTTTTTCCAGTCTTTTTCGTCTTTGCGTATTTTCTCTTCCATGAAAGTCTCCTGACTCTTACGCGGTTTCTCATTAGATTCATCTGCTGCCGTTAATGTTTCATGCTCGCAAGGGATGGCCGGGCAGTAGCTGTTCCATCGCTGAAACTATACATTGACAGGCCGTAGAAGATTTCTTATCGTTGATTTTCTTACATGAACTCGACGCTTACTTCTCAGACGCACCGGCACCATCATCATCACGGCCTAACGCCGCGTCTGCTGAGGTGCGTATAGCGATTCGCTAAACAAAGCACTCATCGGCCCGCTGGCGCAGAAAAGCCCAGCGGGTTTTTTGTTTTTGGAAGCAGTTTTGGAAAGGCGGCACGGTGAAGATTGCATTCGAAAAATATGACGGGCTGGTGCCGGCGATTATTCAGGACCACACCACCGGAGAGGTGCTGATGCTGGGCTTCATGAATGAAGAGGCGCTCGCCGAGACGCAACGAACGGGGCAAGCGGTTTTCTTCAGCCGTTCCCGGAACAAGCTATGGAGAAAGGGCGAGTCCAGCGGACACCTGCTGAAGGTGCTGGAGCTGCGTGTCGATTGCGATTCGGACACGCTGCTGCTTCGGGTGCAGCTCATCGGGCCGGGCGTATGCCATGAAGGCTATCGAAGCTGTTTTTTTCGCAAGCTGGAAAATGACGGCACTGCAACGGTAACGGAGGATCGCGCGTTCGACCCCTCGAAAATCTATGACTCGAGTTCGCAATCATGAATCAGCTAAAGCTCGGAATCCCGAAGGGGAGCTTGCAGGACGCTACGATCGATTTATTTGCGCGGGCGGGCTGGAGGATCTCGCTGAGTGCGAGAAGTTATGTACCGTCCATCGACGATCCGGAAATTGAATGCCTGATGGTGCGCGCTCAAGAGATGGCGCGTTATGTGGAAACCGGGGCGCTGGACGCGGGAATTACCGGGCATGACTGGGTGGTGGAAACGGAAGCCAACGTGGGTGAGTTGGTCGAATTGGTTTACGCCAAGCAGCGACTGGCACGCGTCCGATGGGTGCTCGCGGTGCCAGAGGATTCGGGGATACGGCAGCCATCGGACCTGTCCGGAAAAATCATTGCGACCGAAGTAGTTAAGACCACGGAAAAGTATCTGGCTCGTCACGGCGTGAAGGCGCGCGTGGAATTTTCGTGGGGAGCGACGGAAGTAAAGGTGCCGCAGCTTGCCGACGCCATCGTGGAGGTGACGGAAACGGGCGCGTCGTTGCGGGCCAATCGCTTGCGGATTGTGGATACCGTGCTGGAATCGGCTACCGTTTTCATTATGAATCGTGAAGCGGCGGCGACTGCCTGGAAACGCGAAAAAGCGGAGAACTTGATTCTTATGCTGCAGGGCGCGATCGACGCGACGAATAAAGTGGGGTTGATGCTGAACGTGCGCCGAGAACATCTCGACGCCGTTCTCGCGGTGCTACCGGCGCTGAAGAATCCCACCATCTCGACATTGAGTGATCCGGACTGGGTGGCGGTCAATACCATTATTGAAGAAGCGGTGGTGCGACAGATTTTGCCGAAGCTCAAGGCTGCGAAAGCTCAGGGGATCGTCGAGTATCCCTTGAACAAGATCGTGCTCTGATGAGAATCCTCAAACTCACGAAAAATGTGGAACGCGCGATGTTGGGTAGGCGGCGGATGCGAGATGAAAAAGCGCACCGCGTTGCGGCACGCATCATTGCTGATGTGCGAAAGCGTGGCGATGCGGCGATTCGCGACTGGACTCGGAAACTTGACGACGTGGACTTGCGCGCGGATATGTGGGTTTCGGCCGGCGAGATTGAAAAAGCGGCGAGCGGTGTCGCGAAAGAAACGCGCCTGGCGATGGAGCATGCGGCTCGCAATATTCGTGCCGTGGCTGAGCGTCAATTACCACGCGGGTGGACTCTTGAGGTGGAACCCGGAGTAAATATCAGCCAGATTGTTCGACCTATCGAAGCCGTCGGTTGTTACGTGCCTGGGGGGCGCTTTTCACTGCTGTCTACTTTGCTGATGACAGTGATTCCGGCCCAAGTGGCAGGCGTGAGGCGCATCGTCGTCGTTTCTCCGAAACCAAACGCCGAACTGTTGGCGGCAGCCGCGATGCTGGGTGTTACGCGCTTCGCGCGGATTGGCGGCGCACAGGCAATTGCCGCGCTGGCTTACGGAACGAAGAGTATCGCGGCGGTAGACAAAATCTTTGGGCCGGGGAATCGCTTCGTGACTGCGGCGAAGCAATTGGTCAGCGGCGATTGCGCGATCGATCTTCCAGCGGGTCCGACAGAGGCGATTGTGCTCGCAAATGACGGCAACCCGGCGTGGATTGCGGCCGATTTGTTGGCTCAAGGTGAGCACGCGCCTGACGCTGGAAGTTTCCTGGTCACTACTTCTCGTGATTTCGCGGTGCGAGTTGAAAAGGAGGTCGGGAAGCAACTGCGTGCACTGCCGAAGACGAATCCCGCGCAACAGTCTTCGGTGCAGAGCGGCGCGATTTTGTTGGCGGATTCGATGGAGCGGGCGTGTGGCTTCGTCAATCGGTTTGCGCCGGAACACTTGAGCCTGCCGCAAGACACCGATGACTTGCTGGCTAGGATTCATGCCAGTGGAACGGTTTTTCTTGGTCCGTGGAGCGCGCAGCCATTGGGAGATTATGCGAGTGGGAGCAATCACGTTTTGCCTACGGCCGGCTGGGCGCGGGCGCGGGGAGGCCTCAGCACCGCAGACTTTGTGAAATGCATCAGCGTGCAGCACATCAGCGAGACGGGATTTGCGCGACTGTCGCGGGACGTTCAAATTCTGGCGCGAGCCGAAGGATTACTTGCGCACTCAAATGCTGTCGAGGTGCGCCGATGAGAGTGCGGCTGCCGGTTCGCAAAGCCATTTTGCAACGCAAGACGTATGAGGCGCCCGCGGAAGGCCGTCTAAATAAAATGCGGCTGGACTTCAATGAGAATACGTCGGGGTGTGGGCCGGCGGCGCTGCGTGCGCTGAGGAAACTTACAGCGCAGCAGGTGGCCATGTACCCGGAATATGCCGCGCCCACGCGACGCATCACAATGTACTTCGGACTTTCGGAGCATGAACTGTTGCTTACGAACGGTGGAGACGACGCGTTGCGTGTATTTTTTGATGCGTTTGTTGAACCCAGCAGTCGCGTTTTGATTTGCGAACCGACATTTCCAATGTATCGGTACTACGCGGAGATTGCCGGGGCCCGGGTTGAAACTCTGCGCTATGGCAGCGAGATGGAGTTCCCACTGGATGATTTCGTAATCGCGCTGCGAAAAAAACCCGCGGTCGCTTTCATCGCTAATCCAAATAATCCGACAGGAACGCTTTTGCCGCCAACTGCTATCCAAAAAATCTTGCTTGCGGCAACTAATACCGTGGTGGTGATCGATGAAGCCTATGCGGAGTTTTCCGGGGTGACGGTAATGCCGTGGATTCGTAAATATCCGAACTTGTTTGTGACTCGCACCTTTTCGAAGGCCGCAGGGCTGGCGGGCCTGAGATTAGGCGCTGCGATGGCTTGTCGCGAATCGCTCGCACTGCTTCGCCGGGCGATGCCTCCCTTCCCTGTGAACATAGCGGCGTTGGTCGCAGCGGAAGCGGCACTGCAAGAGCGCAGCTCGATACGAAAATATGTGAAACAAACGCGAGAAATTCGCGAGTGGCTTGCGGGGGAATTGGCACGGCTCGGGGTCAGGACTTTTCCGAGCGCGGGAAACTTTCTGCTTGCTGATTTTGGCTCTCAAGGCCCGGCGCTGTTCAAAAAACTGGCCGCTCAGGAAATTTTAGTGCGTGAACGCTCGAAGGATATCGGGCCGGGATTTGTGCGCATCAGCATTGGCACAGCGGCCGAAATGCAGCGGCTTGTCAAAATCATTCAAAAAGAAATAGTTGGGCCGAGATTTCGGAGAGAAAGAAATTAGCGATGCCTCGTGTAGCCAGCATTCATCGCACGACCAACGAAACCGAGGTGCGTGTGAAGTTGAATCTCGACGGCCGAGGCAAAGCACGGATTTCAACGGGTATCGGTTTTTTCGATCACATGCTGGAACTTGTGACCCGCCACGGCGGTTTCGATTTGCAGCTTTCAGCTAACGGCGACCTGGATGTAGATCAACATCACACCGTTGAGGATGTCGGAATCGCCCTCGGAGATGCGGTGCTGAAAGCGCTGGGAAATAAACGTGGCATTCTTCGCGCTGGATATTTTGTGATGCCGATGGATGAGTCGCTGGCAGTGGCGGCGATCGATCTTAGCGGCCGGCCTTATTGCGTGGTGGACTTGAAAATTAAAGTTTTGCTCGTGGGTGATTTGCAAACCGAGCTGATCGAAGATTTCTTCCAGGGATTTGCGCGAGCGGCATGCGCCAATGTGCATTTGCGGGCACTGTATGGACGCTCTTCACATCACCAGGTGGAAGCGGTGTTCAAGGCGTTCGCACGGGCTTTGCGGTTTGCGGTGACACGAGACAAGCGACTGCGCGGCGTGCTGCCCAGTACGAAAGGGTTGTTATGAAGATTTCTCTGCTCGATTACGGTGCGGGGAATCTGCCTTCCGTGGAGCGCGCTTTGCAGCGACTGCGGGTGCAGACCGAAAGAGTCTCTACATCCGCCGGTGTAGGAAAAGCTGCTGCTCTTATTCTTCCGGGGGTTGGCCATTATGGCGCATTGATACGCGCACTTGACCAGGATGGGCTGCGCGAATCGCTCGTTGCCGCTATCAAGCGCGGCGTTCCGTTTTTAGGAATTTGCTTGGGGCTGCAATCGCTGTTTGAAAACAGCGAAGAAGCTCCCGATTTGCACGGATTGGAAATTTTGCATGGATCGGTTCGTGTTCTGAATGGGGCGGTGAAATTGCCACATATGGGTTGGGATCAGGTGCAGGCGAAAGCTGGATCGCGATTGCTGGAAGGAATTGATTCCGCGGCCTATTTTTATTTTGCGCACTCTTACGCAGTGCTATATCGCGCCGAAAAACAGCGGCTGGAAACTCGAGCAACGTGTTCGTATGGCGGTGAATTCGTTGCGGTGACGGAGAAAGAAAACATCTTCGCGGTGCAGTTTCATCCGGAGAAAAGTGGCGACACCGGGCAGCGCGTGCTTGAGAATTTTCTGCGGATCGCGGCATGAGCCTGGCGCACAGAATTATTCCCTGCCTGGATACCGACGGGGAGCGCGTGGTGAAGGGCGTGAACTTTGTGGCTTTGCGCGATGCCGGCGATCCCGTGGCGCTGGCGCGACGCTACAATGCCGAGGGCGCGGATGAGCTGGTAGTGCTGGACGTCGCCGCATCGCGCGATCGGCGCCCGACATTTCTCGAAACAATTCGCAAGGTTGCAGCCGAATTGGCTATCCCGCTGACGGCAGGCGGCGGAATTCGAACGTTAGATGACGCACGCGCGGTGGTCCGCGCTGGGGCGGACAAAGTGACCGTAAACACTGCCGCAGTCTTGCGCCCGGAATTGATTTCAGAATTGTCGGAGGCATTTGGCTCGCAAGCAGTGGTTCTGGCGATCGATGCCAAATGGGATGGTGATCGTTGGCGTGTAATGACAACTGGCGGGCGGGTATCCACTGAATTGGACGCAACCGCGTGGGCTTCGCGAGGAGCCCAACTTGGCGCAGGCGAAATTCTGCTGACCTCAATGGACCGCGATGGAACACAAATTGGTTTCGACGTGGCCCTCACTGCGGCGATATCGAAAAAAGTTATGGTGCCGGTGATTGCCTCCGGCGGCGCCAGATGGCCGCAACATTTCGCAGAGGTTTTTTGCGAAGGGGCGGCGGATGCAGCGTTGGCAGCCTCAATTTTCCATGACGAGATTCAAAGCATCCGCTCGCTCAAGGAATTTCTGGCCGCTCAGAAAATCCAGGTTCGGTTGCCGTGTTGATTCCCTGCATTGATCTGCAAAATGGGATGGCCGTGCAATTAGTTCGTGGCCGTAAACGAGAACTGGCAATAATCGACGTGCTGGGCGTGCTTGAGAAGTTTAAAGACTACGAGTGGCTGCACGTTATCGATTTGGACGCGGCGATGGGGAAAACTTCCAACGCCAAGCTGGCGCAAAAATTGTGTTTTACGGCTCGGTCGCGTTATGGGATGAAAGTTCGAATCGGTGGGGGAATTCGGACTGTGGCACGCGCGGTTAAGGTCGCGAGGTGGAAGCCGGAACAAATCATCATCGGCAGCACCGTGTTCCATGAAGGAAAATTGAACCTGAGATTTCTAACGCGATTGGTAAGACAAGTCGCCCCAAGCAGGATCGTGATCGCATTGGATACCGCCGAAGGTCATATAACGACTCAGGGGTGGCGGCGCATGATCAAACTCCGGGCCGAAGACGTTATGGCCCAGTTGCAGCCATACTGTGCCGCGTTTCTTTGTACGGATGTCGATCGTGAAGGCACAATTAGCGGCGCCAATTTGAAATGGTTTCGAAGCCTGCGAAACGCTACCGACTATCCGGTGATTGCGGCGGGCGGAATTAAAACCAGGCACGAAGTCTCCACGCTCGAAAAAATGGGGATGGATGCGGCCGTGGGCATGGCGATGTACAAAAATATACTGCGGTAAGCCAACGCGACCTACAAAGCTAATCTGGCGGACGCAGGAATTAAGTTCGCCGAAATTTTTTGCAGAACAGGCTAGCGCATATATGCGTCGGTAATATATTGCTGCACCATCCGCTGAGTATTGAAGAAAGAACCGTTAATGGCTATGGCGTGCTGCATGACGCTCAGATAGCGGTAGCGCTCGTTATAGAACATCGGAATGATTACACTGTCCAACTTGGTGTAAAGCGATTCGGCGTCGGCTTTGTTGTCGGTGACAAGATCGGGCGTGGCACGACGCGCTTCCCCGATGGACCAACCGGTTACGCCTTCGATGTGACCTTCAGACCACCACCCATCCAGAATGCTGAGGCTGGGCACGCCATTCAGCGCGGCCTTCATACCGCTGGTTCCGGAAGCTTCCAGAGGAAATTGCGGAGTGTTGAGCCACAGGTCGACGCCTGCGGTAATCTTGCCGCCTAAATCTATGTTGTAGTCATCGAGAAACACGACCGGCACAGCTTTGCGCAAAGCTTTCTTGGCCTGAAAAATATGTTTGATGATGGATTTTCCACCGGCGTCGTGGGGATGCGCTTTGCCGGCGTAAACAATTTGAAACGGGCCGGAATTTTTTGAGATCTGCCGCAGGCGATCCAAGTCGGCAAGAATCAGGTCAGCGCGCTTGTAGCCGGTGGCGCGCCGCGCAAATCCGATGGTGAATCTTCCCGGGTCAAACTTGATGCCGGTTTTCTGCCGTACCACCTCCAGCAATTCGTGCTTAGCGAGCAGATGAGCGGTCCAAACTTCTTCTGGCGGAAGGCCCAGCGCGCCACGGAGGCTGTAGTTGTCTTCACGCCACGTGGGAATGTAGCGATCAAAAATTTCGCGAAATGCAGGAGCGGTCCAGGTGCCGGCGTGAACACCGTTGGTAATGGCTTCGATGGGTACGCCGGGGAACATCTGGCGCGAGGTCTCGCCATGCTGCTTAGCGACGCCGTTCACGTATTTGCTCAGGCTGAGCGCTAGATAGGTCATGTTCAGAGATGCGCCGGCGCGCGCGGCTTGCTGCAAATCCGGGAAGGCTTGTTCAGCCTGAAGCACGCGTTTCACGAGATCCGCCGCCGAAGCATCCTTCAAATCGAAAAGGTCAGTCTGATTGGGAAATGCCCGGGTGAGGTATTCCATCGGAAAGCGATCGTGACCGGCGGGAACAGGCGTGTGTGTAGTGAAAACACATTTGCAGCGAACTTTTTCAATGTCCTCGGCGCGAATCGTGGTGCGTCCCGCTTTGGCGGCTTCAGCTTCCAAAAGCTCCAGCGACAACAGCGCCGCGTGACCTTCGTTCATGTGATAACGCGTGAGTCCGTCGTGCCCTAAGGCTCGAAGCATGCGAACACCACCGATACCCAGAATAACTTCCTGACAAAGACGGTAATAGGGATCGCCGCCGTATAAAGTTCCGGTGAGCGCGCGATCCGCGGGAGCATTGGAAGGTAAATCGGCATCCAGAAAATAAATCGGAACTTCATATCCGCGCACGCCAACGGCCGCATAGCGCCAGCAGCGAAGCTCCACGCGACGGTCTTCAAGAGGGATGGTAACCCGCGGCGATTCTTCGTGCAGAAAGTCCTCGACGCGCCATTCGACAGGTTCTTCGGTTTGCGTGCCGTCCTCGGCTAGGCGCTGAGAAAAATATCCTTTGCGATAAAGCAGCGAAACCGCGACCATCGGCAAGCGCAGATCGGCCGCAGCGCGGATAGTATCTCCCGCGAGAACACCGAGTCCGCCGCTGTAAGTCGGCATGGAATTCTCAAGCGCAATCTCCATGGAGAAATACGCAACCAATCGATCTTTAACGCACTCCATTCGATTCCTTCTACGCCACTGCGAAGATTAACGATTATTTAGGCAGAAGCCCGCGTTGTCGTGCTTCTCATTGTCGGGGAATCCGTGAGGGCAGGCAAGCGTTTGCCGGATAAATGTGCGTGAGTGTTGCATGGACACAATGATATCGAGTCAGTTGACTCTAATTATTTCGATGAACTTGCCAGCGCTTCCGTATCGTGGGCGGAGTAGCCGAGTGCTTGAAGGATCTGGCTGGTATGTTCGCCCAAAAAGGGTGGGGCGAGCCGATAAGTTATCGGAGTATCAGATAACCGCATTGGATTTGCGATGCTCTTAACGATTCCTAAGATGGGGTGTTCCAGCTGCACTACGAGGCCGCGAGCGTTGGCCTGGATGTCGTTGAGAGCTTCCGAGACGCCGTTAATTTTCGCGGCGGGAATGGCGGCGGTCGCGAAACGCTCGAGCCATTCGGAGGCGGATTTTCTGCTGAATGCTTGTTGCAGGATGGGAATCATCTCTGACCGGTGTTTGATGCGCTCGGCGTTGGTTCTAAATCTTGAGTCACTCCGCAGATCCGTTACGGTGTCGATGATGGCGGTGAATTTCTGCCACAGCAACTCGGTGCCAACGCCGATTACAAAATAAACGCCATCGCTGCCGCTAAACATTTCGTAAGGGACGATGTTGGGATGCGCGTTTCCCCAGCGGCGAGGCGTTAGGCCCGCGTTTAAGAAACTGCTTCCGGCGTTTGCCAGCCAAGTCAGTTGAGAATCGAAAAGCGCCATGTCGAGGAATTGGCCTTGTCCGGTTTTCTCGCGGGCAAAAAGCGCGGCCAAGATGCCCATTGCGGCATAAATACCGCAGGTCATATCCGCAATAGCGATGGGGTAGCGCATAGGCCCGGAATTTTCGTCACCGGTAAAGCTCATGAGCCCAGCTTCAGCTTGCGCGAGGATGTCGTAGCCCGGCGAGCCTGCTTTCGGGCCGGAAAAACCGTACCCACTGATGCTGCAATAAATCAGTTTCGGATGACGCTCGCGCAGAGTTGGCGCATCAAGCTTTCGTTTCTGCAATGATTCTAAAGACGGCTGATTGGTGATGAAAATGTCGGCCGTAGCAAATAATTTATGGAGTGCTTCAAGTCCGTTCGGTTGGTCGTAATCGAGCGCGATGGAGCGCTTGTTGCGATTGGCAGACAAAAAATACGCCGACATCTCTCCGACAAATGGCGGGCCCCAACCACGAGCCTGATCGCCAATCCCGGGGCGCTCCACTTTAATTACGTCAGCTCCCAGATCGCCAAGTAACATTGCGCAGTAAGGGCCGGCGAGCGCCTCGGTCATTTCTATGACGCCAATACCATCGAGAACATTTTTCACGAAGGGGATTATAGCTGAGACTGTTTTCGATCAGGTGCGGGGCTTCAAGAAGATCGCAGGCGACGTTTCATTCCGGTACACGCGATGGTTTCGTAAAAATATCAGTTTCGCCTTGACCTTCTCATATTCGGACGCTAGATTACGCACCATTCGTTCAGGGAGCTGGATCTGGCGCATCACAGAGATCGGTTTTCTTCATCTGTCATCCTCACGCGGGCCAATGATGCTGTTGCTTTTTCGTCTAAATCGCGGTCCGTTTCGGAACTTTCCGTTCGCATCGCTGCGCGTTTTGCTGTCATCGCATTAATTATTTTTGCGTGTACGATATTCGACGCTTCGTGTCAGGCGTCCACACGCAAAATTATTCTTGATACTGATCCTGGAACTGATGATGCCATGGCGCTGATGCTGGCGCTGAATTCGCCCGAACTCGATGTTCGCGCGATCACCGTAGTGCCCGGCAACGTTACCGCGGAGCAGGGCCTGGAGAACGCACTGCGCATGGTGTCTCTTGCTAATCGGTGCGACATTCCGGTTGCGGGGGGCGCGCGGCATCCGCTATTTCAGAAATTAGTCACCGCGGAATTCTGGCACGGAAAAAATGGGCTGGCCAATATCGAATTGCCGCGCAGCAAATGCAAAGCGGATCCACGTTTTGGCCCCGATCTGATCATTGAATTAATTCATGCCTCGCCGCATGAGATCACTCTGGTGCCGGTGGGACCGCTGACCAATATCGCTTTAGCGGTAGAAAAGGATCCATCCATTGTTCCACTCATTAAGGAAGTAATCCTGATGGGCGGGTCGATCAAAGGCGGAAATGTAAACGCTGCGGCAGAAGCCAACATCGACAACGATCCGGAAGCGGCGCAAATTGTTTTTCAGGCCGGTTGGCCGTTGACCATGGTGGGCCTGGATGTTGGCGACAAAACGCTGCTGGGCCATAAGCAATTGGATCAATTGGCCAGCACCCACGGGCCGGTGAACGATTTTATTTATGGAGTAACGAAATTTCTGGTGGAGCTTTCTGAAGAATTCGGCGATAGCGGTACGCCGATGTACGATCCGTTGGCGGTCGGGGTGGCCATTGACGCGACGCTGGTCACCGCGCCCGCGATGCATGTGGATGTTGAGACCCGTGGCGAATTCACGCGTGGAGAAACCGTTGCCAACCGCCGCAATGAAGTGGAACGCAACGTTCTGCTTGGGGACCGCTACATCATCGAAGGCGTCGACAAAGTGCAGCCCAACGCCAAGGTGTGCGTCGAAGTACAGGCCGACCGTTTTTTGCAGCTGTTTGTTTCTCGCATTCAGGGCAAGTGACTCGCTGTCTAGTTGAACGCGGATCGTGGCCACTGCACGCGGGCGGGACTCCATTTCTAAATGAAATCAGGAATCAGGGAGAGACGGCGCTTCCTTGCGGGTTTGGCCGG
>DATBBY010000056.1:0-1574 GCA_036270765.1 Candidatus Acidiferrum sp. | reverse complement strand
GCGCGCATGAGCGGCGTCCTCAAGCTTGTCGCCGAAAAATCCGGCTGGGGCACGCGCAAGCTCCCCAAAGACACCGGCATGGGCGTCGCTTTCCAGTTTGCACATCGCGGCTATTTTGCGGAAGTTGTCGAATTGCGCGTGGGTGAGAACAACAAGCTAAAAGTAAATAAAGTTTGGGTTGCAGGCGACGTGGGCAGCCAGATCGTCAATCCCAGCGCCGCGGAAAATCAGGTTCGCGGCGCGGTCATCGAAGGCCTCAGCCACGTCATGTCCTACGAAATCACCATCGACGGCGGCCGCGCCGTCCAGAGCAACTTCCATGAATATCCGCCCGTTCGAATGAATCAGGTTCCGCCCGAAATCGAAGTGCATTTCCTAAAGACCGACAATCCACCAACCGGCCTCGGCGAACCCGCGCTGCCGCCGGTTCTTCCGGCCGTGTGCAACGCAATTTTTGCCGTTACCGGCAAACGCATCCGATCGCTGCCGCTCTCCAAGCACGGCTACTCTTGGGCCTGATCGGGATTACGTCTCGCAGGGTTTAGTGGACGTCAAAAAATCGAGGCGGATCTGAAGATCCGCCTCCCTTCTTAGCGTTGTCTCGCGCCCTTCACTTGCAGCGGTCGGCGGGTTCGGGTGGAATGCCTTGTGCCAAGCCGCTTAGACTTGGATAGTTCCCTTGGATGCACGGAATCGCCTTCAAATACTCGTAAATCGCGCGAATGTCATGGTCGCTCATGTTTTTATGGATTGGCCACGGCATGATTTGGAGAAGATCGCCGTTGAAAGGCGGGTTTGGTGGAAAACAGTTCGTCGTTATGCTAATCGAACAATTCGGGTGCAGGTGGTCAAAGTCTTTGCCCGTCCTCAAGATTTCAAGGAACTCTGCCAACGTGTGATCTCCTTCAGGTGATTCCGTTTTGGTCGATGGTGTCAGATTGCGACTAATAATGTGCGGAGAAGGTGGTCCCGAGACCAAACCGAAATCCCGTCCTCCACCCAAGTACGTCGCCGGATTGATCTTCTCCTTTGTTGTGTGAAGGAAGTAGGGGTTTCCTCCGGGAGCGAACTCGGCAGCCGGACCGGTAGAGTGGCAACCATTGCAATCTGCTTGTGCGTTCACGATGTAGCTTCCCAGTCCCACCAATTTCCGGTTTTTTCCTTCCAGATTTAGCGGCACTGGCGCGATGTCAAAGCCTTGCTCGATTTTCGAGGCGTCTCTGTCGTCGTCATCGCGATCATCTGCCCGCCCTCGCGGTGAACTCACTAACATCCCCGCCACCGCTACTCCAGCAATTGCCAAGCTCGCTCCAAAAAATCTGAGTCCTCGTCCTGATGCCATCGGCATTTCCTTTCTGCTTCTCTCCGTGGACAAAAAGATCCTGTATGGGGACGTAGACGGACCTGGAGGAAGAGTTGCCGCATATTCTCATCTGCGACTCTCTCAAAGTCAAATAATGATTCGTTACAAAGATATGCTAGGAGCCCGTCTCGCCCGTTGGCTCGGGTGTGGGCGGCGGTGTCACCGGCTTGTACACCGTCGTTGGTCTTGCTGGCGTATATGTTGTCTTGAC
>DATBBY010000055.1:0-18297 GCA_036270765.1 Candidatus Acidiferrum sp. | reverse complement strand
TTTGACTTACGCTATTTCAGGGACAGGCTGTCCCTGCCAATCAGATTCATGACTTTCATCCTCCCATCTCGCCATCGGGACTTTACTGGGTTGTTGCCGTTCCCGATGGTGGAGCGAAATTCAGTGCCGATGGTAATACCTGCACAGTAGAAATGCGTGACGTCGCAGTCGTAGATCAACCGCGCTGGCCGGCGCTCGACTCGGTAGCCACTCCCGCGCGGATGAGCTTCAAGATCATTTGGAAATCGAATGGACAGACCGTGCGCTATGAAGACGCTTCCCGGCATTTCCGATTTTCTGGAACAGCGGCGAGCTGCCAACTGGAAGCACAAGTTGAAGTACCCTCCGCGGGATTTTCGTGGAAGTCCGATCCACTCGAAACCTCCAAATGTGACTTTGCCGTCATCGGCGATGAAGCAAACGGACGCTATTACGATAGCTAGCCTATTCAGCGTCGCCGCACGTTTATCTATGCCGAGTAACCGCGCTTCGAACTGCGACGCCCGTTCGAACGACTGGCCCATTCGAATGACAGTCTCCGTTCGAATGATTTCCGTTTCACGTGGAACAAGACTTTTTGTCTTCCTTCTAACGACTGCTCGATACAAAAACACAATCGGTTTCACGTGAAACAAGAATTTTGCATTCGCTCTGCCGACTGCTGAATACAAAGTACAAATTGTCGGGCCCTCTGACATTTCTGCGGCCGACATTTGTGCAATTGTCGGCACGCCGACATTTTGGTCAGCCGACATTTTGGAGACCAACATTTGTTCAATTGTCGGCGCGTCGACATTCCCGTTCGAACGGCGCCGCATGTTCGCGAATTCATTCTCCGGCTTTAGTCGCAAGACCTTCTACGACTGCGATGTTTTGCATCAGCTCCTGAGGCAGCCCGTGCCGCTCCCTTAAATATTCGGAGCTGTTGTACGAAACCCAGACCTTCCCTTGGACGTCTTCCCAGACCAGCAGTTTCAGCGGAAGGTCGATGGCGCTGCTGGGCGACGCCAACATCAATGGCGTGCCAGCTCTTGGATTACCAAAAATCAGCAGCTTGGTAGGCCGCATTTTCAATCCCACTTTTTCCGCCTCTCCACTGTGGTCGATCAACGCGAACACCGCGACTCCTTTTGACTTGAGTATGTTCTGAAGCGCTTCGACCGTTTGTTCCACAGAGTGCTTACTGGGTTTGTTAACTATCCCGTTGTTTGTTGCCGTTGCCATAAATCCGCCCTCCTAACCAATCGATGTCGGCATGGATTGAAACCTTTCACGCGTTTCTGCGTTCATACCTGTGAGACCTATGCGCAGACACCTGCTTCGAGCAGTTATCGCGTTCATCCCGTGTATCACCATTCCTGCCCATGCGCAGGACGCTGCCAAGATTGTAGACCAGTACATCAAAGCCGAGGGCGGTTCAAAAGTTTTAGCGAGGCTCAATACCCTGACGCTCGAATGTACGTTTGCCAACAGCGCGAATGAGAAGGCTGGCACGTACACCTTGATTACCAAGCAATCGAACCGCTACTATTCAGAGCTCGTCGATGGCGATCGAACTTCAATCGAGGCCTACAACGGGAAATCCGCCTGGCACCAGAACGCCGGCGAACTTGCAACGTTGGTGGGGCCGGAAGGCGCTCAACTGGAAGCTGCCGGCCAGTACTACAATTCGCGGCTGCTCAATGCAAAAAAGAACAAACTGGGAATCGCTTTCATCGGCCACGCCCAGGTGCGCGGGAAGGATGCATTGCAGATTGAAGTGATCACCTCCGCAGGTTTGAAGCGGGAGATTTTCTTCGATCCGCAGACGCACCTTATCGTGAAAGAAGCAGCGCCGATCGGTGGCATCGATGAGCAGATCTTGTACGACGATTACCGAACCCAGGACGGCGTGAAGCTTCCGTTCAAGATCGAACTGCACCGCGGAAACGACGTTTACGACGTCACCGTCACTCGCGCGGTTGTGAACGGCACGGTGGGCGAGAGAGTTTTCGATTTTCCTAAGAAATCCCAGGTACAGCTCCCCGATCTGAAGGCCCTGTTCAAGGAAATCGACGACAATCAGAAAGCCATCGACAAAATAAAGGAAAATTACACCGGCACCCGCGCCGAAGAAGAAACCGAATACGACAAAACGGGAAAAGTGACCAAACGCGAGGCCAAAGAGTACACCTTCTTCTATTTGGACGGCGACGAGATTTCCACCCTGATCAGCAAAGACCGCAAGCCCCTCGGCGAAGAAGAACAAAAAAAGGAAAACGAAAAGACGCAGAAAGAAATTCGCGAGCACGAGAAGAAGGACGCCAAAGATAAAGAAAAACCAAAGAAAGACGATGACGACCCGGGCATCGAGGTTTTCTTGCGAGCGTGCCAGTTCGTGAATCCCAGGCGTGAGCGCTTCCGCGGACAGGGCGTACTTGTTTTTGATTTCGAGCCGAATCCAGAGTTTAAACCTCACAAACTCGCGGAAAAGGTGGTGCAGAAGTTGGCCGGTGTTGTTTGGATCGACGAAAAGAGCCACGACGTGGCGCGCCTCGAAGCTTATTTTGTAGGCGACTTCAAGTTAGCGGGCGGTATGGTTGCGAATTTGCAGAAAGGTACGAGCTTCGTTTTTGAGCAAGCGTTCACCAACAACGAGGTATGGCTGCCGACGTACGCAGAAGTTCATGTTGGCGTTCGAGTCTTGCTGGTGAAAGGCTTTAAGGTAAACGCGGTGATCCGCTACTCGGACTACAAGAGATTCAACGTCGAAAGCATATCTACGGTGGGCAAACCAAAAGGTGGCGCGGATACGCCCGCTACCGGGCCATCAGAAACTCCGCGTCCTCCCGAGCCACAATAAACGGCGAATGGGAAGAAATTGTCACTGGAACATTTGTGCCACTACTTCGGAAAATGGCGGGAGTGAAATTCGAGCGATGCCGGGAGATGGCCGGCGAAGTACGAAGCGTCATGGCGTCCTGGGTAGATGTGAAATTCATGAGGAATTTGTCGAGACGTCAACACTTTATCTAGAGCACTCGCTCCAGCCTCAAAGCCGAAGTCGTCCTGGTCTCCACAATCAAAATAAATATTCAGATGCGCCAAATTTGCCGTTCGTGCAATGACGATCGGGTTGTGCGCCTGCCAGAAAACGGGGTCAGGCGGATTCCCAAACGCGCCGCCCAACACGCGTGCCCTGGGCGAATTTGGCAGCGCACCAGCCAGAAAATTGGGAAGTTTCTCGATCAATGCGGCACTGTGAGCGCTCACCGACGAAAACAGTTGTGGGTGTCGAAATGCCAGATACAGGGCGCCGTACCCGCCCATCGAAATTCCGGCAATGGCTCGATTGGCGCGGCCTGCCGCGACTCGATAATGCTTTTCCACATAGGGGAAAAACTCCTGCAGCAGAAAATCTTCGTAGCGCTCTTTGCCATCACGGGCGTTGATATAAAACGTGGAGCGAGCATCGGGCGTGGCGATTAGAAAATCTTTGAGCTCGCCTTTATCGCGCATGTCCTCCGGAACAGTCCATGCGCCGGAATGAACAAAGAATTGTTCGTTGTCGCCGAGTCCATGGAAGAAATACAAGACAGGGAAAGTCCGCGCCTTATCAGCATCAAACGAAGGTGGAAGAACGATGCAGTAGGGCACGGGACGCGACAGGATTTTGCTGGGCAGAGAATTGCATTCGACACGACCGGCTGCGAGTGCGGCTCGCGGTGCGAACAGGATGCAGAGTAGCAAGAATATTTCGACGCACCGACACGCCGGCCTAGTCATAGCGAAGAGCGTCGACAGGATTGAGCTTGGCTGCACGGGAAGCAGGATAGAGCCCGGCAGCGAGACTCACAAGCACCGCAAAGACAAGCGCAGCCAACACCAGCCACCACGGAACAGAAGAGAGCTCAATGGAATTGAGATTTTGGCGGTGCAGATACACATTGGTGCCGTAGGTGACCGCGCGGCCCAATATCCAGCCAAAGGTTACGCCCAGAATTCCGCCAAGCAAACCCATGACCCCGGCTTCGACAAAAAAAAGTCGCTGCACATCGGAATCGGCGGCTCCAAGAGCTTTCAACACGCCGATCTCGCGCCGTCGCTCCAGAATGGACATAACCAGAGTATTGACGATGCCAAGCGTGGCGACTGCCAGAGCCAAGGCGCCAAATATTCCCAACAGTGAATCAAAGACGGAGAAAAAAGTGCGCAGCGATTTGGAGGCATCCAGTAGAGAGAACGCATTGAAGCCAAGATTCTTGATGGAGGCTTCGACAGCCTCAACCTGCGAGGGCGACTTGGCGCGCACGGAAAGCGATGCATAGGTAGTCTTGTTCGCGGCTGAATCACGGACGATGTCGCGCAGATCATTCACCTGCGCAGCGCGCAACGTCGCCGAAGTTTCCAGAGGGATTAGCAGTCTGGCATTGCCGTAGCCGCCGTATCCTTGAGCAGGCTCCGTTTCAACGATCCCGATGATCTTGAGGCGTAACTCTTTTGGAACAACAGAAAAACCGCCCGAAGACTCTGCGGTGTGATCCGCAGAACTGGCGCCATTCCCCGGCAGGGCTTGGCGTTCTGCGTAACGCAACACCAAATCCTGCCCAATCAGCGAATCGGTATTTTCAGAAAGTTCTTTTGCAAATTCAATTTGCAGAATGGCTTCGTCGGCCGCGGGCGAAGAAAACAAGTGCCCCTTCATGCCATCAAAAGAACCGGAATTTTTAGAGGATTCCGGCATACCCGCGACTACGGTCGCGAAAGGCTTGTTGTTGAAGCGCACTTCCGTAAAGAAACGAATCTGCGGATAGACCTCCACTACATTGGGGAACTTTTCGATTTCTTTGCGGGCGTCTTCGTCAAGTACGCGGACAGGTTTGCCTGGCTGCTCTTCGCGTTGCGGCCGGCCCGCTCCGCGAAAACTGTTTTTGGGTGTTACCAAAATTGTATCGAACAACCCACTCTGCGAAAGCCGCTTGGAAGCGAGCTCCTGAAGGCCCACGCCAAGAGAAAGCATCGCCACGAGAGAAGCTACTCCCACAGCTACGCCGAGAGTGGTAAGGGCGTTGCGAAATAAAGCTTCGCGCAGATTGCGCAGCGCCAGTTCGGTGAGGTCTCGTGCTTTCATTGCGCGAGGCCTTTCGCTGCCGACGTGGACAGCAGCTTCCCGTCGCCCATGATGGCCAGACGGTCCGCGAATTTTTCCGCCAGCGCCCGCTCGTGGGTGACCATCACGATGGTCATGCCGTACTTTGTTTGTTCCTGCAGCAACGTGAGAATGGCGTCGCCGGTAGCGGAATCAAGATTTCCAGTCGGTTCATCGGCGAGAAGAATTTTGGGGCGATTGACCAACGCGCGCGCAATGGCCACGCGCTGCTGCTCGCCTCCTGAAAGTTCCACGGGACGGTGACCTAGGCGGTGCGTCAGTCGCACGCGTTCCAGTGCTTCCCGCACGCGGCCGGCACGCTCCGCGTGATCAACTTCCGCGAGGCGAAGTGGCAGCTCGACATTTTCTTCCAGGGTCATGCGCGTGAGCAGATTGAAAGACTGAAAAATCATGCCGACGGTATGGCGACGATAGCGCGCCAGGTCCAGAGAAGAGAGCGCAGCGATATTCTGACCATTGGAAACGATGGATCCGGAAGTTGGGCGATCCAGCCCTCCGATTAAATTCAATAGTGTCGATTTGCCGGAACCCGAAGAGCCGAGAAGAGCGAGAAATTCATTTTGGGCAACGACCAGAGAGAGATCATCGACCGCTCACACGCTGCTCGCACCCATGGTGTAGTGGCGGGAGATATGATCGAGTTGGATGGCGGGGACGGGAAGGGGCACGAGTTTGGCGTCAATCTTGGGTTCAATCAATGATACGTGGGAACGGGGATAAAAATTTCACGTTAGGCGAAATAATGCTGACCCAAGGAAAGTGCGTATGAAAAGGGCCATTCGAGGGGTTGCGACCTCGCTTGCGTTCATCGTGCTGGTGGCGATGGCGGCGCGAATTACTTTCGCGTGGGATCAGGCGCGCAAGATTCCACCGGGAGTTTTGGCGATTGTCCCGTTTCAGCAGGAAACCGGGAACATCGCCTATTCGCTGGCACAAGGCAAAGGCTTCGGCTCGGTGTTTCGCACGGATACTGGCCCGACCGCCTGGCTTGCGCCCGTTTACCCGTCGCTGCTCGCAGGGATATTCAAGATTTTTGGAGCTTTCACGACACAAGCGTTTTTCGTTGCCGTTTTTCTGAATATTCTTTTTTCTTCGGCGGCTTGCGTGCCGATTTACTTTGCGGGGAAACGAATAGGCGGTTTGGGTGTGGCCAGCTCGGCGGCGTGGCTGTGGGCGCTTTTTCCGAATGCCATCGTGGTGCCCTTCGAGTGGATTTGGGATACCTCCCTGTCAGCTCTGCTAGCCGCCACAATTTTGTGGGCGACGTCGGCGGTCGCGGAATCAGAACGCGCGCTCAATTGGTGTGCATACGGGCTGTTGTGGGGATTCGCGCTGATGACCAATCCGGCGCTCGGCGCGCTGCTCCCGTTTTTGCTCGGATGGCTTGCCTGCCGCGCCGTCGACGAACGCCGTCAGCGATGGGCGCGTGTAGCGTTGGCAGCCACCATTGCCATTCTGTGTTGTGTTCCCTGGACGATCCGCAATTACTCCGCCTTTCATCGTTTTATTCCACTGCGTTCAAACTTCCCTTTCGAGCTGTGGCTCGGGAACAACGATATTTTTGATGAGCACGCCCTGAACGGCAGAAAGGTGATCACCAGAACGGAAGAAACAAGAAGATATGCGCAGCTCGGAGAGACGGCGTACATGCAAGAGAAATGGCAATTAGCCGTTTCTTTTATGGCTTCGCGCCCCGGTTTGGAATT
Source organism: Candidatus Acidiferrum sp. (assembly GCA_036270765.1). Lineage (GTDB taxonomy): Bacteria > Acidobacteriota > Terriglobia > Acidiferrales > UBA7541 > Acidiferrum. The sequence continues at coordinate 11,442 of DATBBY010000055.1, read as the reverse complement.
GCGACTCACGCGAAGAAAGTTCGCTGCTTTTTGGACCGGCGTGGAATCCCCATTTAAAACATTCCGCGAAACCGATTCCAACTTAGTTAGGGGAATATTGCTGTGCAGTTTACTTACTGCAGTCGGCGCGTTTGTCGGAGTATTGGTCTTGTGGCGAAGACGAAGCGCAGCAGTTTTTCCACTCGCGATATTCCCGTTAATATTTCCGTGCTTGTATTACGTTACGCACGCGGATCTTCGCTATCGCCACCCTATTGACCCGGTGCTCTGCCTGCTCACCGCAATTGCCGCCACGTCAGTGTGGGAACTTGTTCTCGCGAGGCAACATACGCAGGCTGGTGCGGCTACGGAAGGTGCAGCGGGCGTTGCGGGTCTTCCGTAAGACTCTCGGTCGGAGCACTGCATTAACGTATTACTTCCATGCTGCCCAGCCTTTCTCCCGGGTTCCTGCCTAGCTATTCGACTGATGTGCGCGCCAATAAAGCTCTGCAAACTGGGCTCAGGAGGAATTAGAAATGGGAAGCACACTCGTAGAGATTTCTAACCAATTAGCGGCCGCCGCGGAGCGCGCCGGTTCTTCAGTCGTAAATGTCGGCGGACGTTCGCACGGAAGTTCGAGCGGAATCCATTGGCGGCGGGATGTGGTGGTTACCGCGAATCACACCGTGAAGCGCGATGAAGATATCGCCGTGACGATGCCGGACGGTCGGTCGTTGAAGGCCACGCTGGTAGGCCGCGATGGCGGCACCGATGTCGCAGTTCTAAAGGTGGAGGGGCTCGGTGAATCTCCTGCGCAATTCAGCGACGCATCAACGGCTCGTGTCGGCAATCTGGCGTTGGTGCTGGGCCGCCACCAGGAAAATGGCTTGATGGCCTCACTCGGAGCGGTGAGCCTGGTTGCTGATTCTCGCCGCACCTGGGCGGGAGGAACTCTTGATCGTTACATCCGATTGGATGTCGAGTTATATCCTGGTTCGTCCGGAGGCAGCGTCGTTGACGTAGAAGGACGAATCATTGGCATGGCCACAGCGGCACTATCGCGTCTGGCGCCCCTTACCGTACCCGTCTCGACGGTGAACCGTGTCGCCGCGACGTTGCTCGAAAAAGGGCACATTCCAAGAGGTTATCTGGGGATCGGCTTGCAGCCGGTTTCGATTCCCGCGGAACTGAAGACCAAACTCTCGCTGTCCAACACCAACGGAATAATTGTGTTGAGCGTCGAGCCCGGCGGTCCCGCGGAACGCGGCGGCGTGATGATCGGCGACATCCTAGTAACCCTGGAAGGTCACGCGTTGGAACAGACCGACGACTTGCAGGCGGTCTTGAATGCCGACGCGGTAGGAAAATCCAGAAAAGTTCAAGCCATACGCGGCGGCAAACTTATCGAGTTGTCCGTCCAAATCGCAGAACGGCCGCGCAGGAGCTAACGTGATGGCACAAGCAGGATTTGGAGAAGTTGCCGAAGCGCTGCGGCGCACCACCGTGCAAGTGAGCAGCGGCGGACGAGGATTCGGATCCGGCGTTATCCTTGGTGCAGACGGTTTAATCGTCACCAACGCGCATGCGGTTCGGTCTTCACACGCCCAGGTGAAACTCTGGGACGGACGCACGTTGGAGGCTGCCGTAACGTCGCGTGATCTGGCGCGAGATTTGGCTGCCTTGCTTGCTTCCGCCTCCGGTCTGCCATCGGCGACTCTGGCGGATTCAAACAAAGCGCGAGTGGGAGAACTTGTTTTAGCCGTTGGCAATCCGCTCGGATTTGTCGGCGCGTTGAGCACCGGGATAATTCATGCTGCAGGCTCGGTGCATGGTCTGGGCATGAGCTCATGGTTACAAGCCGATGTAAAACTCGCTCCCGGAAATTCGGGCGGGCCGCTAGCGAATGCCCAAGGTCAAGTCTTGGGCATCAATACTATGGTCGCCGGTGGCTTGGCGCTCGCGATTCCGAGCAATGATGTCGCGCGATTTCTCGCCAACGGGCCTTCGCATTCGCTACTCGGCGTCGAGGTCCGTCCGGTGCGGATTGTTGTGCGCGATGAAAACAGAATTGGACTGCTGGTATTGGGCGTCACTCCTGGAGGACCCGCGAACATGGCGTCGCTCATGATCGGCGACATCCTGATTGGGGTCGAAGGTGTGTTGTTCCGTTCCGTCAACGACCTGCAGATCGCCCTTCAGGGCACCGCTGAACGCATTTTGAATCTGCGCTTTCTTCGAGGGGACAGACGAAATATTCGCCGGGTTGCCGTCAGACTCGGGATGGCCCGTCGCGTCGCAGCATGATTCGCGTTTTGATTGCAGCGTTGTCTTCCATTTCACAGCGTGGATTGGAAAATTTGTTGCGGGCCAGCACGTCCTTGCAGGTTGTGGGTGTTCTTTCGGACTTGAGACAGCTTTCCGAGAACCTCGAAGAACTGCAGCCCGACGTGCTCGTCGCCGAAATCACGGGTCAAGATAGAACACCGCCGCAAGAAATCCTGAAGCTATCGGAAGAAGCTCCGGTCGCGATCGTGCTGTTGGTCGACGATGCTAATTCGGAGCGGGACCTGGATGCTTTGCGTAGCGGCGTCAGATCTGTGCTGCCGCGAACTATGAGCCCGGTTGGAATCGTCGCGGCAGTGGAAGCTGTCGGCGCTGGGCTTGCTGTACTGCTGCCCGACGGCCTCGACACTCTTCTGCAAGAAAGCGCCGCCTCGCACCGGACGGTGTCACCACCGCTGGTGGAGGCGTTAACTCCGCGTGAAATCGAAGTCCTGGGCATGATGGTTGAGGGATGGGGAAATAAAGAAATTTCCACGCGGCTGGGCATCTCCGAACACACCGTCAAATTCCATGTCGCATCCATAATGGGCAAGCTCAACGCCTCCAGCCGCACCGAAGCCGTTACTTCTGGGATCCGCCACGGCTTGATCATGCTCTAAAACAATGGAAATCGGCCAATTCCCTTTCAAAGATGAATACGCGCTTTGCGAAAGCGAAGCACCGTTAGGACCACGATCGCAAGAAGAGCTAACTCAATAAATATTTTTCCTCCATCTAGCCAATCCACGGAATTTTTCAGGTTGGGATCGGTCAGCAGACTATGGAAGAACAGCGGAAGCGCCGCGATATAAATACCGAAGTGAAACGCTTTCCACAGGCGGCGTCCGAGGCGCGAGCGGAAATATGAAGTGACCACTACAAAAACAAGCAGATATAGCGCCACCGCTCCAACCGTATTTTCTAATGGCTGGCTGGGTGAATGCACCGGAAAGATCAGATCGCGAATCCGGAAGGTCGGTGTTTTATTGAGCAGCAGCAGCGTGGGATGCAGCAATGAGGTCGCGAGCGCGACGTATCCCGACCAATTGTGCAGACGGAAATAATTGAATCTTCGATGAGGCCAGGAGCGAACAGGACTGTAGCGAAAGGCCATCATTATGCCGAGGACCATGTTCAAGGTCACGGCCGCGACGGCGACTAGACCGACATAAGCTGAGAGGTCGAGTATGCTGATTCCCATCGGCAACAATTCTTAGATCCCCTGGGGCGAGTCACCGCTGGGATTTGAGTAAATCATTTGAACTGCAAAGCACGGGTGGGTCAAGAAAAGGAGTTCTTTTTCGACCGGCCCATTGCCCGCACCTAGTTTAAACCGACACTGACTGTTTTTCCTTTCAGTCGCCATCGAGAAATTTGTCCGCGCGGTGGACGAAGATCAAGCCCATCGGACCGAAGTGTCCAAAAGCTCACCTGACTTTAGTACCGCCGCAATCATGACTGACTTCCTATCGACGCAAACTGGGGTCCCGGCAAAAATATGTCAGGGGAATATTAGAACTTACAAATCTGAGGGTAGCGAAAGGCGCTGGGACTAAAAATGACTAATAAACTTAGATTTTCAGGAATTGTGACGATTCTTGCGGTTGCCCAAACCGTTTCGGCTCAACAGATTGGCAAACCTTTATCGACCTTGGATGGTGGGCTCGTCAGCGGCAGCATCCTTTGCCGTGGCACTTCGAAAGTGCCAATGACTGTAGACCCGGAACAAGCGCTACCGTTGCAAGTGGTGGCGGACCTGGATTGCGGCCAACCGGTTTCGTGGAACCCTGGCGGCGGTGGGTACACTTTTAAAGTGCGTACTGCCGATGGCAAAAGCGGCTACGTGCCCTGGATGAACGTCGCCAAGGGTGAGGTCGTCGCGCCACCGAAAAGTGTGCGGCAGCCGGCGGTTATTAAAGATGGCAAAGTGCGGTGGCTGGCGGGAACGGAAGGCTCACAGCGATTCTATAGCGAAGGACTAGAGGCGGAATCTCTGACCGTGAATGGCGTGACCGTGCAGGTATCGTTGCAGGACACCGGTTGGAAGTTGCTGGCCAACATCGCGGTGGCCAACGGCGGCTTACAGGCGGTCCATGTCGTTCCGTCGCAGATCACCCTTGTTACTCTGGGGCAAGTTAAAAAGTCGTTGCCTTATCAACAGCCGAAAAAATTAAGGACTGCGGTTAACCATCAGATACTGTGGACGGAAGCCGATGCAGCACCGTCGTCCACCGGATTCCTGGTTAATGCCGGCTATCGAACTTCCGACAGTGATGGATTGAACAGGACGCAAAATTATCTTGCGCAACATCAAGTGGATGTTGAGCGCAAAGCGGAGTTCAACCCTCATTCAGAAATCAACACGGTGGCACTGAAGGATGCGGCGCTATTGCCAAGTGGACATATTTCGGGCTCCACTTGGTTTGAGCGAGACGGTAAGCTGCAGGAGATGATTCTGCGCGTGCCGGTTGGCGATCTCGTTTACGAATTTCCCCTGTCCTTCAACCACGATAACTAAACACAACTTTGCCCAGCAAAAAGCCCCGCTTCGCACAAGCGAAGCGGGGCTTTTTTATTGATAGATACCGAGCTTGTAACAATGGGCGCGTCTATAGCCGCGCCCAATAAATCTCGACCCTTCATCGTGAACGGCTTACTTTCGCAAAGTGCTCGCTGCCGTTTGATGATAGAATTTATGGGCAAATAAAAAAGGAGCACTTTAAATGGCAGGTCAAGGCACCAAAATAAAAAAGAAGAAAAAGTCAGTTCTGAAGCGCGCGGCGCAATCAGGACAGCGCGCGGATGTGAACCGCGCGAACCGCACTCGAGTGCGCACGCTGATGAAGCGGCTCCGCACCGCGGTTACCGCCGGCGATGCCACGGCCGCCGGGAATTTGCTGCAACCCACGCTTTCCGCGATCGATCGCGCCATCAGCAAGGGCGTGCTTCACGAAAATACGGGGAACCGCTACAAATCCCGCCTGGCGCTGGCGCATAACGGACTCAAAGCTAACGCCGCAAAATAGCCATTGAAAACAGGGTTGGGCTTCGACTTCGGGTTGTAGAAGTCCGCCGGAAATGTTGCCTTGCTCGGCGAGCGTACGCGTCTTGAATTAGCGGGACGCGGCCTGCGCGTTTGCGCTGGTCAACTCCGTCACCAAAAATTCCAAAACCATGCGGGAATCTTTACTGCTCTTCAAGCGGTCGTCGGCTTTTTCGAGCGCGCGTAATCCGGACAACAACTGAGCCTTGGAAGTTTTGCGCGCTGCCCGCAATGCGATATCCGCCTGCTCCGGGCGCATTCCCAAAGTGCGCGCTGCTTGCCAGCCATTCATCGCGCCTCGAATTTCGCTGGCTTCGATCAATTTGCGATACATCCAGGTCAGCGCGCCCAACATTTCCAGTGGCGCTTCTCCGTCGCGCAGCAAGCGATCCAGAAATTCCATGGATTTCTGGCTCTGCCGTGAAGCCAGCAAGTCCGCCAAGGCCCAAACGTTGGTTGTTTTTTCCGACGCGACCATGGCGTTTACGTCGTCGCGAGTAATTCTTTTGCGTTCACCGAGGTAATTTGCCAGCTTTTCTATTTCTGTTTTAAGGCGCATCAAATCCGCCGAAACGCGCTCCGCGAGATCCTCAGCGGCGCCTTTTTCGAATTGCACGCCAATCGTTTTCGCAAAGCTTTCCGCCATCAACACGGCGGCCGATTGCCGCTGCTCGGGGTTTTCGCCCAGACCTACTTCCACTACGAGAGTCTTCTGCGAAACTATTTTGGCCAACTTCATGCGCTCGTCGAGTCGGGCCGCTTCAATCACCAGCACGGTGAAGGGCGCGGGATCGTCGAGGTACAGTTCCAACTGCGCGACCGTCTCTTCGCGCTTTTTGTCTCCCAACTTCTCGATAGCTTCGGCATCCTCCAAAAAAACTACCTGTTGTGGCGACAACATTGGCAAACTCTGCGCTTGTGATAATGCGGCCTCCGTTTCTCCTCGATCGGCCGAATAACGGGAAACCGCCCAGGTCCTGGACGCTTCCGGTACAAATCTCTCAATCAGTTGCGCCCGGCAAGCGTCGCGCAGGTATGGCTCGTCGCCAAGCAAAAGGATTGCCGGGATAATTTTTCCCTTTTCAAGCTGGCTCAATAATTCCTGTGGAGAAACCCTGGCCATCAAAAACGCTCCCGATTAATAATTCTCAATTACCGCGGCTACCAGCTTGCTGGCAAAGTCTCGTGCCAGGCGATCCAGCGCGGGGTCTTGCTCTTCAAAAAAACTAGGTACGTTGGTGGAGATTTCATATTCGTTGCGAAACACGAAATTGTCACTGTGGTAGAGCACCTTGTCGGTGGCAGTGTCCGTGAGAGAAACTTCGCATTTCACCGTGACCAACATCGTCGTCGCACTTCCCGACTGAGTATCAAAAAGTAATGGGACAGCTTCGAGGCTCACCACTTTACCGCGCAGCACCGCGTCTCCATCCGCGGCGTTGGAGACGATTTTGTACGGTGTGCGGGCCAGAAATTCGTGAACCGTAGCGGATGTGAGCTTTTGCTCGATGCGATAGCTGCTGGTCTTGTTTTCCAACGCCATCACTGCGATGACGTGGACGCTATTCGGCAGAGCGTTACGGTGGCCCGCAACGTGATAGCCGCATCCAGATTGCAGCAGTGCCACGAGTGAAATGAACAGCGCCGTCCGGCGCGCCAGGTTTGCAGCCATTACAAAAGCATCTCCGCAAGCTTCACGGCGTTGGCGGCGGGTAAATGCATATTGTCCGCGGCACCCCAGAACCACCAAGTCTCCGGGTTAGATGCGTCCGGCTCCGGTAAAGAAAGCTGTATCGAATTTAAACCCGAGACGCTGACATTACTTGGCCCGATTCCGGGATCGGGTGGAATGGAAAAGCCGGCATCCAGACAAGCGTTGGAAATATTTTCTGCCAGGCTGCCGCGGTCGAAAACTCCCGTGGCGGAAAAAACGGAGCCATAAAATACCGGCGCATGCACTATTTGGATTGCCGGCATGGCGCACTTTCCGTCGATGCAGGCTTTCGTTTCGGTGCGCACACGTTCGCGGGCGGCGCACAGCTTATGCGAGCTGGAGGGACCAAAGCGGTCAAGCATGTTGCATGCGACCTGGGTGTCGAACACTGGTTGCCCCAGGCCTTGAAAGGAAAGCAACTGCGTGGTTTGACTTTCGAGTTCCTCAATGCCGGCGGGGCCAGCTTCCGAAACGGGCTCAAATCCAATTAACATTAATCGTCGCAGGCCGACACGCGAAAGCGACAAAGCAAGTCCCGCTGCCGCGGTCGCAAACGCGGACGGAATCGCGAACACTTTTGCATCCGTAGCAAATTCGCGGCCACGCAGCCAGTCGAGTTTTGGAAACCACGCCACCGGGTCTTCTCGTTCGGCAGCGGCGCCCGACAAGTCGATTATTTTTGCGCCAGTATGCAGAGCTGCGGCTAAATTTCTTTTTGTGAACTCACCAGAACCGGTGAAAAAAATACGTTGCGCGCGGTTGAAGCTGCCTTCTTCAACCGGCTGAATAACCGCCGGCTCACCGCCCGCTTCGGTGAGTGTGCCCGCAACAATCGGCTCATCTACCAGCGAAAAGTCCGCACCCGCGAAACGACTTTCACCCAATACCGTGCGCAGCTCCGCACCCAAAAGGGATGAGGCGCCCGCAATGACGATTCGATTGGAGTGTCGGTCAGGAGCAGACATTTAATCAGGCAGTCCGGGAAACCATGCGGTGTCGCAACAGCCGCACGACATGAAGGACCACACCAACAGCAGCGTATGCACAGGAGAAAAGTATTAATACATATTCGGAATAGAGCCACACCAGCGCTACGGTCAGGCACAACAAAACAATCGCGAGCGATGGCTGCTTGCGCGTCCAAGGGATGTCTTTGAAACTGTAGAAGCGCACCGTGCTGGTCATCAGTGCGCCCAGGCACGCGGCCATTACAAACCACGCCACCGCGTAGTGCCAGTCTTGCAGAGGATCTTTGAATCCGTGCACGAGCGAGGCGATCACGGCCGCCGCCGCTGGAGTGGGCATGCCCACAAAATATTTTGAGCTTCCGGGCGCCATGCCTTGCACGTTGAATCTTGCCAGGCGCCAGGCGCAACAGATCAAGAATGCCAGGCAGCAAACCCAACCAAATTCGCTAAGTTGTCTCAAACGCATCCCGCTCAGGTCCAGCAGACCATGGACGCCCCAAGCGTAGGCCATCACCGCGGGAGCAATTCCGAAGCTACACACATCTGCTAAGGAATCGAGCTGCACGCCGAACTCAGTGTTTGTGCCAGTCATGCGCGCTACACGGCCGTCCATGGAGTCAAATAAAATTGCCAAGCCGATGGCTTTCGCGGCACGGTCGAATTCGCTGGAGCCGCCGACGAGCGAGGCAATAACCGCATAATATCCGCAAAGAAGATTTGCCACCGTGAAAAGACTAGGCAACAAAAAAATACCCCGGCGCAGGCGCGGGTTATTTATGCGGCGCTTGCGAAATGACGGGATTTGTTGCTGTTGAGTTTGCTGGTCGAGCATTAAGAGCGTTTCCCGGTTGCGACTGTGTTCCTATCATCCACTGCATTTCGATCTGGCGCGGGATTATTTTTTAGAGCCGGCCAACTAGCCAGAATGGATGATCCACCTTTTACGTTTTGGCCGACCTTTACTAGGATCTCTGCCTGTCGGGGCACCCATAAATCCACGCGCGAACCGAAACGCACCAAGCCTATGCGCTCGCCTCGGGCCACGGCATCCCCGTCCTTTTTCCAACTGACCACACGACGGGCAATCAGGCCCGCGATTTGTTTGAACACCAGCTCTCCCGCGTCGGTGGAAAGCGTAAAAATGTTTTGCTCATTTTCCGTTGAAGCGCTAGCACGCATGGCGGCAACAAATTTGCCCGGGCGATACTCCATTTTTGTAATGCGGCCGGCCGCCGGGGAGCGATTGACGTGTACGTTCCACACGGCTAGAAAAATACTCACGCGTTTACCGGGTTTCCCTGCGTAGTCTTCGTCCTGCACGACCACAACGCGGCCGTCGCCGGGAGAGACGATGGCGCCAGGATCGGAGGGAATCACGCGGTCTGGATCACGGAAGAAGGAAAAAACGAACAGGGCCAAAAACAGTAACAGGTAGCCTGCAATGCGCCAGTGCAAAAAGAAAGCCGCCCCCCCGATGAGAAGTAGCGGCACTCCGAAATAATAGCCCTCTTTAACCATGCGTGAGGTAGACCTCAAGCGTCTACGCGTTGCATGGCCATTCTACGACAGATTCCGCTGGAGTTTTAAACTGAGTACGTCGCTATTGCGTGCGTTTAGGCGGCGTAGAGCGGAGGCGCGCGGCCAGAACTTCCATTTCATCTTTTATGTGGAGCTTTAACTTTTTAAGTCTGATCTCTTCCAGGAGGTCTTCTGAACTGAGGTAGGTAGCGGTGGAGATTCGATTTAGTTCGGCTTGATATTTCGAGTGCTGCTCGGCCAGACGCTGATACTCGGCGTCTGTTTCGAGGAGTATGTCTCGAGGGCTGCGCGCCATGCTTGCCATGCGTTCCTCCCACAATACTGCGTTCCGAATTTTAGATAAGACTACATAAACGAAAGATAGCACTCCGCGCGGCCACGTCAAGGGGGAACCGTTGGAACCTTAGTTCTAGCCTGCTAGTTTTTTCATGACTACGGCGTTCTCTGTAGGACTACTGTAGTACCCGCGACGTTGTGATGCTTTCTCAAAACCGTGCAGCCGGTAAAAACAGATGGCTGCGGAATTGGATTCACGCACCTCGAGGTAAACATTTTTGACATTCTGTGCCTGCGCCGCGGAAATTGCCGCCGTAAGTAAGCCAGACCCAATCCCGTGGCGGCGATGTATTTTGTCGACCGCCATATTTAAAATCTCGGCTTCGTCCCCGATGATCCGTGCTACCAGGAAGCCGCAAATTTGGGAATTGAGCTCTGCTGTCAGAAGGATTTGCCCAGAGGAATGGGCTTGGTCGTAGCTTTCTTTGGACCACTGCGCGGCTTGCGGGGATTGGCTACCGATCTCGGAGACCGCTTCACCGTCGCCCGGTTGGTACGGCCTGACCGTAAAGGACGAGTCCTGGCTCATTTTCCGGGCAGCCGCGCCGGACCCTTTTGGAAAACCTCTACATAGGAACGACGGACATAATTCGCATCGACGGACAGGGCGTCGAGTACGTTCCCGTTCACTGCTCGCTGAAACGCCATTTTTCCGATGAAAGGAGCCAGGACACATGGCACGCACTGGATTTTGTCGGCTCGGGTCGCTCTGGGCTGCCATGCTGGGTGCTTTGCCAAGGTGTCTGGATCCGTGGAAATCCAACCCACTTGATTTCCTGATGCCTGCTCATCAACCCATTCCACGAAAACATCGGGGGGCGCGACCATCTCCTGTCCAACCAATGCTAATCCCCCTTCGGTTCTGTCGTACAAGGCGCCGAAAATCTGGTCGCGCTGGGCGTCAATGAAGGACGCCACGTAACGAGCCGTGCTTTCCGACTGGGCCGCCACGGCTTCGAGCCTGGATATCGCTACGATCGACTTGCTGAAGACTTCGCTCCAAGCTTTAACAGTCGTCAGGCCGATTCGTACTCCGGTAAATGACCCGGGCCCAGAGGCTGCGGCAAACAAGTCCACCTCACCCAGCGGAATTTCGGCGAATTCGAGCGCGGAATCTACAGCGGGCAACAGCCAACTTGAGTACTCTTCCGTGACCGTATGGGGAACAGTCTGTAGCGTCGCCTTGTCTTTGAGAACCGCGATGCTGCCTCGGGCCTCACAGGTATCTATTGCCAGAACAATCATATACGAGCAGTTTTACCACAGGACGGCGGTTAGAAGGTTTCATCACGAACCCGCTAGCGGTGGCGAAATCCCCGCCGAAATAAATACTGTCAGTCTTGCCAGATTTTCGCTGGAGCAATTGGAGTGCCAAATTGGTAAGTTTTTTTCTCTAACTACCTCATTCCAGAGGATATATCTTGACTCTTGCGACACATATGCGTACAGTGATTACAGTACCTCGGAGGGGGCAACCGCATCCATGGAATACAAAATCGGCGACAAGGTCGTTTACCCAAACCACGGCGTTGGAATAGTCG
>DATBBY010000054.1:0-36644 GCA_036270765.1 Candidatus Acidiferrum sp. | reverse complement strand
TTACGGGAGCTGCTCCAGGCTAGATATGAAAAACCCCGCGGTGGCAGCCGCGGGGCAATGACACGCAGTCTTTCCGGCCGTTAGTCCAGGAAGAAGAGGTGTCTGGCGGCGAGACTACTCGCCCTTACTTTGCGTGTCAACAGTCTTGCCAACAGCAACAAGCCGGTCGGCTGACTCGATTCTCGAAAGGGAGTATGACACGCATGAAAGTCCAATCATTGGTACGTAGCGCCGCATTGGTTGCCGCCTTGGTGGCCTCCACGGTGCCCGCTTTTTCCAAACCGTTAGCCAAGACCATCAACATTTCTCAGAACGCCAAAGTCGGTAAGGCCGACCTGCGCGCCGGCGAATACCGTTTGCTGATCGACGGTAACAAAGCCACCATAATCAAGAACAAGACCGCCGTGGCGGAATCCGAAGGCCGCTGGGAAGATCGCGACGCCAAATCAAGCTACGACGCGGTGCTGCTTGGCGACAACGGACAAGTGAAAGAAGTCCGTTTTTCCGGCCAAAAGCGCGTCTTCGTCCTCAGCGAGTAACCAAGAAGGCCAATGACAATTCTCCATTTGAGACGAAAAGGGAAGTCGATCCGTTGTCTGCTTCCCTTTCGCTCTCCTCGTCTTTCATCCCATGCCTCTGCGTTTCCGTTTCGTGTGAATTGCCCGCCTTCTATTCAAGGCCGTGACATTCGATTGGTTTTATCTGAGCGAATCAACATGCAGTCGCCGTAGCTGTAAAACCGGTAGCCCGTCTCTACAGCGTGCCGATACGCAGCCAGAATTCGTTCCCGTCCGGCAAGCGCGCAAACCAAAGCCAACAGCGTCGACCGCGGCAGATGAAAGTTTGTAAGCATCGCATCAACTGCCCGAAAGCGAAATCCCGGCGTGATGAAAAGTCGTGCTTCCGCTTTGCCGGCTGCCAGGAGTTGTCCACAATCTGTCTCGATCGCACGCAGTGCCGCTGCTTCCAAAGCGCGCACGGTCGTCGTACCCACCGCTAGAACGGGGCGCCCTGCGCTCTTCGCCCTACCGATCTGTTCCGCCGTGTGCGCCGACACCTCATAAGCTTCGCTGTGCATCACATGCCCTTCCAATGTTTCCGTCCGGATAGGCTGAAAAGTCCCCAAGCCAACGTGCAACGTTAGCTCGCAAATTTCAATTCCACGTTTTCGAATTTTTTCGAGCACTTCCGCGGTGAAATGCAGCCCCGCGGTCGGAGCCGCGATCGCCCCAGGTTGGCTGGCGAAAATGGTTTGGTATCGATCGCGGTCAGAAGCTTCGTCGGCACGATCGATGTATGGCGGAAGTGGCATGTGACCCAGCCGGCTGATCTCGTCAATCACTACAGCACCCTTAGCGGATGAGAAACGCAAAGTTCGCTGTCCCTGATCGCCATGCGCGATTACTTCCGCTTCAAGCTCGCCTCCGACGAATTGCACTCTATGGCCGACATGAAGTTTTTTGCCTGGTCGAACTAGCGCCTCCCACGTGGCGTCATCCAACTGGCGCGATAACAAGATTTCGATTTCACCGTCGGCTGGCGAAGATTGCGTTAAGCCGTCTGCCATCGGTTTCACTCGCCGGCCCAGCAGGCGAGCGGGAATAACTTTGGCGTTATTCACGACCATTAATTCATCTCCTCGCAGAATACCGGGGAGATCCGCGAAAGAGCGGTCTTCATACGCGCCTTTTTCGCGATCTAACACCAGCATTCGCGAAGCGTCACGATTCTCTAGCGGATGCTGTGCGATTTGCTCGGCCGGGAGGACATAATCGAATTCGGATAGGTGCATGCGACCCAGTTTAACAGGATCGAGACGAGGCAGCTCGTCCAGTAATCACGACTACTAATAAGATGGGTTATATTTGCCGTAACACTATGATAATAAATATATTATAACAATAGACGGCCATTGAAGATCTATACTTGACATAGATGCACTAAGATTGTATTATGTGTATGCAGTCACATTACTACAGACTTGGAGGCATACTCATGAATACTTTGAACCGTTGGGAACCTTTCCGCAGTGCAGCCACGCTGCATGAACAACTCGACCGCGTGTTCGGCGAGGGCTTCAATCGCCAAGAGGAATCTAACCTCACGACTTGGGCGCCCGCAGTCGACATTCTGGAAACCGAACACGAACTGGTCGTGAAGGCGGATCTGCCGGACGTTGATCCCAAGGATCTCGACATCCGCATAGAAAACAATATTTTGACCATTCGCGGCGAGCGGAAATTCGAGAAGCAGGTGAACGAAAAGAATTATCTGCGAGTCGAACGCGCTTACGGATCTTTCGCGCGCAGCTTCTCACTGGCCAATACCGTGAACTCGGAAGCCACCAAGGCCGATTATCTGAACGGCGTCTTGACACTGTTCATTCCCAAACGCGAGGAAGCCAAACCGAAGCAGATCAAGGTCAACGTCGGTACGCCGGCTGTTGCAGCCGCTGCAGGAGCCAGGTAAGAGCGCCAACCAGCCTTAATCGGGTCCAGAAACGAGGGGCTGGCGAAGTTGGCCAGCCCTTTTCGCTTTCTGTCGATTTGACACTTACCAATAACCGGTTGAATCATCCAAGATGTGTCTGGATTATTTTTGAAGAAGTGAGGAACAAATGTTGCGATTTGAAAAAATGACCGTAAAGGCCCAGGAAGCGGTGCAAAGCGCCCAGGAAATCGCCGCCAACCATGAAAACCAGCAGATTGAGCCGATACACTTGCTGGCCGCCCTGGTTGCACAAGACGGGGGCGTGGTCCCGCCCCTGGTTACGAAATTAGGTATACGCCCGGAAGGGTTGTCGCAGGAAATCGAGCGCGAAATCTCGCGCCTGCCCAAAGTGCAAGGCTTCGGACAACAACACATGGGTCCCGCGGTAAACCGCGTATTGGAGCGCGCTTTTAAAGAAGCGGAGAAGTTCAAGGACGAGTACGTCTCCACCGAGCATTTATTCCTGGCCATCGCCAGCGAAGATCGCGATCCCGCCGGTCAACTGTTGAAGCGTCAGGGCGCGTCGTACGAAGCGATCCTGCAGGCCCTCACAAGCGTGCGTGGGTCACAACGGGTGGTCTCACAAAATCCCGAAGCAACCTACGAATCGCTGGAGAAGTACGCGCGTGATCTCACTGAGCTGGCTCGCCGTTCGAAACTCGATCCGGTAATCGGACGCGATGAAGAAATTCGCCGAGTCATGCAAATTCTCGCGCGCAGGACAAAAAATAATCCGGTTCTCATTGGCGAGCCTGGTGTCGGGAAAACCGCCATCGTGGAAGGTTTGGCGCAACGCATCGTGTCTGGTGACGTGCCGGACGTGTTGAAAACCAAGCGCCTGGTGGCGCTCGATCTTGCGGCATTAATCGCGGGCGCAAAGTATCGTGGCGAATTCGAAGACCGCTTGAAAGCGGTACTAAAGGAAATCAGCCAAGCCGAAGGACAAATCATCCTGTTCATCGATGAACTGCACACCTTAGTGGGCGCAGGCGCGGCCGAAGGCGCCATGGACGCGTCGAACATGCTGAAGCCGGCACTCGCCCGCGGCGAACTGCGCGCCATCGGGGCCACCACCCTGAACGAATACAAAAAATACATCGAGAAAGATCCTGCGCTGGAACGCCGGTTCCAGCCGGTGATGGTTGAAGAACCCACCGTGAAGGACACCATCTCCATTCTTCGCGGGCTCAAAGACCGCTACGAGGTCCATCATGGTGTCCGCATCAAGGACGCCGCCATCATCGCCGCCGCGACCCTTTCACATCGTTACATCTCCGATCGCTTCTTGCCCGATAAAGCCATCGACTTGATCGACGAAGCCGCCGCCAGCCTGCGTATGCAAATCGATTCCCTGCCCGTGGAGATCGATGAAATCGAGCGGCGCATCATGCAACTCGAAATCGAGCGCCAGGCCTTGCTGAAAGAAAGCGACAAGCATTCGAAAGAACGGCGCGCGCAAATTGAAAAAGAATTGGCGAAGCTCAAGGAAGATTCAAATGCTCGAAAGGCGCGTTGGCAATCCGAAAAACAAGCCATTCAGAAAATCCGCGCCCTGAAGGAGCAAATCGAACAGCTCAAAGGCGAAGAACAAAAATACGAGCGCAGCGGGGAATTGGCTAAGGTAGCGGAAATCCGCTACGGACGCATGGCTGCGGCCGAACGCGAACTAAAACAAGCTGAAGCGCAATTCGGTGCCATGCAAAAAAACGCGCCGATGCTGAAAGAAGAAGTCGACGAAGAAGATATCGCCAAACTGGTGAGCAAATGGACGGGAATTCCCGCTGGCCGCCTACTGGAAAGCGAAGTCCAAAAACTGGTGCACATGGAAGAAAGATTGCGCCAGCGAGTGGTGGGTCAGAACGATGCACTCGCTCACGTCTCCAACGCCGTCCGGCGAAACCGCGCTGGCTTGTCTGACCCCAAGCGGCCCATCGGGTCTTTTATTTTTATGGGTCCTACTGGCGTTGGAAAAACCGAACTCGCTCGCGCCGTCGCCGAGTTTTTGTTTGATGACGAAAAGCTGATGATTCGCATCGACATGAGCGAATACATGGAGAAGCATAGCGTCTCCAGGCTCATCGGCGCGCCGCCTGGATATGTGGGATATGAAGAAGGCGGACAACTGACGGAACAAGTACGCCGTCATCCATACTCGGTCATTCTTTTTGATGAAATCGAGAAGGCTCATCCCGACGTCTTCAACGTTCTGTTGCAAATTCTGGAAGATGGACGCTTGACCGATGGCCAAGGCCGCACCGTGGACTTCAGAAACACCGTGTTGGTCATGACCAGCAACGTGGGCTCCGCCGCGATTTATGAGCTGGCAGGAAATGATCCCGACGCCGCTCGCAAAGAAGCCATGGAAGCCTTGCGTGCGGCATTCCGGCCGGAGTTCATCAACCGCATCGACGAAATCATCATCTTCAATCCGCTGGGCAAGGAGCAACTCGGCAAGATCGTCGGCATGCTCTTGAAGAGCGTCGAAAAATTGCTCGCCGAACGTCAAATCACGTTGGAACTGACTCCCACGGCGGAAGAACTGATTCTCCGCGAGGGCTACGATCCGGCGTATGGCGCGCGCCCCTTACGCCGCACCATTCAGCGTATGATTCAGGATCCGCTCGCGTTGCAGATCCTCGAGGGCAAAGTTTTGCCGGGCCAACGTATCCGCGTGGATCGCGATCCTTCGGGCGAGAAGATGCAATTCGCCGTCGTTAAGGAAAAACAACCCGCGGCTGCGGCATGAATCTAAATTAGGAGCGGAGCGTTTTCGCTTGCCCAAAAGGCTCCGCTATCTTCACCTCGAAATGTTTTTGTTGTTTGTGCGTATTACTGGATGGAACCCTTATGAAAATCTTGCGAACCGGCGTGCTGCTGATCCTGCTGAGCGTCATGCTGGTGGTTGTCGGCGGTGCGATTGGCGGCCAGAACGGATTGAAAATCGCATTAGCTATCGCCGTTCTGATGAACGGCGTCTCTTATTTTTTCTCCGACAAGATTGCGCTGGCCTCCAGCGGAGCTAAGCCGGTTACACGAGAGCAAGTGCCGCGGCTATACGCGGTGATGGAGAGACTCGCCGCGAAAGCGAACTTGCCGGTGCCCAGGCTTTACGTGATTCCCGAGCCCGCACCCAACGCCTTCGCCACCGGTCGGAATCCTCATCATGCTTCCGTGGCGGTGACCGAAGGCTTGCTTGAGTTGATGAACGACGACGAACTCGAAGGCGTCATCGCCCACGAGCTTTCCCATGTACGCAATTACGACATCCTGACCAGCTCCATTGCCGCTACCATTGCCGGCGCCATCACTTATCTGGCCTCCATGGGACGCTTCGCCATGATTTTTGGCGGAGTAGGCGGAGGTGATAATGACCGCGACCGTGGCGGTGGTCTTGGCGCGCTTCTAATGATTATCCTCGCGCCCATTGCTGCCATGATGCTGCAACTTTTTCTGTCCCGCACCAGGGAATATTCGGCCGATGAGACCGGCGCACGCATGGTCGGCCAGCCCTATGGACTTATCAGCGCGTTGCAAAAGTTAGACGCCTACAACCAGCGCATTCCCACAACCAGCGTTTCCCCGTCGACGGCGGCGCTGTGCATCGTAAAACCGTGGTTTGGCGGCGGCACTTTGTCCTCGCTGTTCAGTACCCACCCGCCTCTCGCGGATCGCATCGCGGCGCTCCGCGAATTGACCATCGTGCCCAGCCGCTCCTGAGGCTTGGGAAACTTCATCCAGCAGACTTAATCGCAATCTTCCGGCGGGTAAATAATGCAACAGAAAATTGTCAATTTCTTTGCACACTTTCGCTAAGCACATAAAATTCACTGCCTTGCATGGCTGTGGTTTTTTGAACAAATGTGGTGCGCGGAGTGCACTATCTAAAGGTCACCGTGCGGAGTACGTTTAAGCGTCCAGGAAGACAGGAATCATGAGCTGTCGAGATACTATCCATTTGATTTGCTGGTATTTAGAACATAGGTTATCGCCCAACGTGGAGGACGAGATCTCCGAACATCTCAGCAGATGCCCTGACTGCCGAGTCGTCCTGGAGGCCGCTACCCACACGTTGGACCGCTACTTCGGGTCCGGCATAACCGGAGAGCCGGTCACCGCCGGCAGGGCCGCCTAGCAGTAACTCCTTGCCCCATAAAGAGTTATAGCTAGATCTGTGGATTTCCCCGGCAAAAGCTGACATCGCTGCTTTCTCGATTCGTACAGCTTCCATAAATGACACTGTCTCAGCAGTTTTTACCCGTACGTAATACACTGTGTAAGCTTTACTGGTTCTAGTACTATTAAAACCGTCCTCCTGCCTTCACTATTTCCTCCTATGTGCCTGTAGCCGCTGGTCTTGACCGAGCCTCATGCCATTAAGCGAAATTGGCCGCACATATGCAGTGTTCCATGTATGTGGCGAGCCCGTGTGGGTGCCGCCCAAGAGGAGACGTCCATGAACGAGTATCAAGAACCGGTGGTGGTGCAATCAGCCGCAGCCCCGCGCTGGGTGGCGCTGGCGGTGGCAATCGTAGCGATTTTGTCGGTGATTGAGCTTGGGGTGGGTTGGAGCGCTATCAGTCATGCTAACAATTTTGAGCAGTCAACCCAGGCGTCTCTGAAACAGACCAACGACACCCTGGGCCAGCGTTTAACCAAAGCCGAAGAGCAAAATCAGCAGCTTCAGAGTGACTTGAGAGTTGTCACCAACAAGTTGAAGGTAACCCAAGGCGAATTAATCGCCGCACGCAAACAGACCAAATCCGCGACTGTGGCTTACGAGAAGAAACTTAGCGGTTTGGAAAGCTCCGTGAATTCAGAACTGGCAACCAAAGCGAGCGCCGACGACTTCAATCGGCTGAATGGCGACGTGACTGGCGTGAAAGGTGATCTGGACGCGACCAAAAACAGCATCCAAATGGCTCGCAGCGAAATGGGCACGCTCATCGCTCGTAATCATGATGAAATCGATCAACTCCGCCGCATGGGCCAGCGCGATTATTTCGAATTTGCTTTGACGCGCAAGAGCGGACCGCAAAAGGTCGGCGGTATTCAAGTCCAGCTGAAATCTACCAACGTAAAAAAGAACCGCTATACCGTAGACGTACTGGCCGATGACAAAAGCTTCGAGAAGAAAGACCGTTCTGTGAACGAACCGATCTTCTTCTACACCGGCGGAAGCCGCGCGGCACTCGAACTGGTAATCAACAAAGTGACCAAGTCCGGAGCCACAGGCTACTTGAGTTTTCCGAAATCCGCGGGAGCTACAACCGCAGCCAGCGCAACACCGGCAAGCAGCTAAGAAGTTCTAACCGTATTGCAGCAAAGATCAGCACCGCCTGAGAGTCGGATCTGATCGCGAAAAGGAGGACTCAATCGAGTCCTCCTTTTTATTTGTGCGGCGCTTTTAAGAAGTAAACCTCGACCGACGTCTCCGAGCGAAGCGTTAATCCAGTCAACGAAGATTGGCCCTCCATTAATTTTGTGAGACGCAACCCTTTCCGCTACGATGTACTGCTGCCATGACCGCGACTCTCATTCACGCCAAACGCGCGCTGACACCCGCGGGCGAAATCGCCGATGCCGGGATATTCATGCGCGACGGCGTCATCGAACTGATCGGCCCGCGCGAAGGAATGAGCGTCCCGAACGACGCCGCTGAAATCGACGCCACCGATAAATCCGCCATTCCCGGATTCGTTGACGTGCACATCCATGGCGCAGGCGGACGCGATGTGATGGAAGGCACGCCGGAAGCGTTGAGCATTGTCGCCAAAACCGTCGCTCGTCGCGGCACCACTTCGTTCGTAGCCACTACCGTAACCGCCAGCGCGGATGACATTTGCCGCAGCAGCGAGGGCATCGCCAAATATATCGCCACACAATATGAACCCCACGAACCCCTAGCGGAGGTGCTGGGCTTACATTTTGAAGGACCATTTTTGAGCGAAATCAGGCGCGGCGTGCATCCCTCTGAGTGGCTCAGGCTCCCTTCGGCGGAACTGCTGTCCAGATTTGTCGCCGCCGCTGGCGGAAACGGCAGGATGCTAACGCTCGCGCCGGAATTACTTGGATCCATGCCATGCATTGACGCCGCCATAAAAGCCGGAATGGTCGTCGCTATCGGACATACCGACGCCACATACGAGCAGGCTCGCGCCGCCATCGCTCACGGCGCGCGTCACGCAGTCCACGTCTACAACGCCATGCGCCCCTTTTCGCACCGCGACAGCGGAGTGGTTGGCGCCGTCCTCACCACCCCAAACGTTACTGCGGAATTGATCGCTGACGGCGTACATGTGGAAGAAGCGGCCATGCGTCTGCTCTTGCAGGCCAAGAGCGCGGACTGCGTAATCCTGGTCAGCGATGGGGTTTCTGCCACCGGAATGCCGGACGGAAAATACATGCTGGGACAATTTGAAGTGACGGTGAGCGGCGGGGTATGCCGCAACTCCGAAGGAAAATTGGCCGGCAGCACACTAACTCTGGACCGGGCCCTGAGAAACGTGATGGCGCTGGGCAAATCCTTGCAAGACACCACCCGCATGCTCACCCTAAACCCAGCAGCCTTGCTCGGTGTGGAGTTCAAAAAGGGCGCGCTACGCGTAGGCGCCGACGCTGACGTGGTGCTGTTGGATGAAGTCATGCAAATCTCGGGCGTCTGGACCCGCGGAGTCGCAGTAAATTGATTGGCCGGGAAACCTGACAGACGTTTAGGATTTATTGAGCGGGATTTTTAGTTCTGAAGCCAGCGCCACCGGGTTGAACGGGCTACACGCAAAATAGTGATCGCCTACCCTCAGCGTGGGAACTTTTCTTTTGCCGTCGTTGGCTTTCATCACGATGTCTTCCGCCGTAGGATCTTGCTCGATATCCACTTCCTTAAACACCACTCCGCGTTCCTTCATAAACGATTTCGCTCGGCGGCAATCCGGGCACCACTCAGTGGTGTACATCGTGATGGTTTCCATGAAAACAATCGTCCTTTAACTGGTGGGAAGACCCTGCGGTTAGCCCAATCACCTTCAATAACAGTTTAACGTAAATGACTATTGGCTGCTGTGACTGTGCACACGGCGATGAAGCTCGCCCACCTTGATGCGCACCAGCGCACGCTGTAACGCAACCACGGCGCGATCCCAATCCACCTCCTGGTCGGTAGACGCCAGTCGCTTTTCCGCCCGTGCAAGAGCTTGTTTGGCACGCTCCACGTCGATTTCTTCCGGGCGCTCCGCCGTTTCCGCCAGCACCGTCACGCGATCGGGCAAAACTTCCGCAAAGCCGCTGAGCACCGCAAGAACAGCGGGTTCGCCGCCCCCCGATACCTTGTAACTCAGCTCACCGTTGCCGAGTTCCGTGATCAACGGCGCGTGACCAGGCAGAATGCCCAGTTCACCGTTCGCGCCGGGGAGTCGCAGGCTGGCAACTTTTTCACGCAGCAGTTGCCGCTGCGGCGTCACGATGATCAACTCGATGGCTTCGGGAAGTTGCATCTTGTTCTTCTATGATCGCTCTAAGCGTTACTCTTCATGGTTTCAGCCTTCTTCAAGGCTTCTTCAATCGTGCCCACCATGTAAAAAGCCTGCTCCGGAACATCGTCGTACTTGCCTTCCACGATTTCCTTAAAGCTCCGCACCGTGTCTTCGATCTTCACGTATTTCCCTTCGAGGCCGGTAAACTGCGCGGCTACGAACATGGGCTGCGAAAGGAATTTCTCGATTTTGCGAGCCCGCGCCACAGTGCGCTTATCATCGTCGGAAAGTTCTTCAATGCCAAGAATGGCGATGATGTCCTGCAAATCCTTATAGCGTTGCAAAATGGATTTCACGCCGCGCGCCACCGAGTAATGTTCGGCTCCCACGATGCGCGGATCAAGAATGCGCGAAAAACTCGCCAGCGGATCAACCGCCGGATAAATGCCGCGCTCCACGATCTGGCGGCTCAGGTTCGTAGTGGCATCCAGGTGAGCGAAAGTCGCCGCTGGCGCAGGATCGGTGTAGTCATCGGCGGGCACGTAAATCGCCTGCACCGACGTGATGGATCCATTCTTCGTGGAAGTAATGCGCTCCTGCAGTTCACCGATTTCCGTGTTCAGGTTCGGCTGGTATCCCACCGCGGATGGCATGCGTCCGAGAAGCGCGGAAACTTCCGCGCCCGCTTGCACAAAGCGGAAAATATTGTCGATGAACAGCAGCACGTCGAGATGTTCCTCGTCGCGAAAATATTCCGCCACCGTCAATCCCGTTAGTCCGACGCGCAGACGCGACCCCGGTGGTTCGGTCATCTGTCCGTAAATCAATGCCGCCCGCGATTTTTCCGTGTTGCCTGGAACGATGACGCCCGACTCCGACATTTCCAGCCAGAGGTCGTTGCCCTCGCGGGTACGTTCGCCTACGCCAGCGAACACCGAAAGTCCCCCGTGCTGCATGGCCACGTTGTGGATGAGTTCCAGAATCAAAACGGTTTTGCCCACGCCCGCGCCGCCGAACAATCCAATCTTTCCGCCCTTTACATACGGCTCCATCAGGTCGACAACTTTAATCCCCGTCTCGAACATCTCGAGTCCCGTGGATTGGTCTTCCAAGGGAGGCGCGGCGCGATGAATCGGATAATGCGTGGAGCTATTGATGGGACCAAGCTGGTCTACTGGCTTGCCCAGTACATTCATGACCCGTCCCAATGTGGCGCGGCCAACTGGTACGGTGATTCCCTGTCCCAAATCCTCCGCGGGCATTCCGCGAACCATGCCTTCGACAGCTTCCATGGCCACCGCGCGCACGCGGCCTTCGCCAAGATGCTGCTGCACTTCCGCGGTCACGTCCAGCGGCTCGGGAATATTGAAACCTTCGCTGGTGATGCGCACGGCGTTGTAAATCGCCGGCAGGTGCCCCGCTTCAAATTGAATGTCTAGCACCGGACCGATCACTTGCACCACCCGTCCGATATGTCCACGTTTTTCCGCCATACTTTCTCCTAAGCGCCGTACGAGGCGCCGCTGACAATTTCAATAATTTCCTTGGTAATGGCCGCCTGCCGCACTTTATTCATGTGCAGCGTAAGCGCTTCGATCACATCATTCGCGTTGTTCGTGGCTGCTTCCATGGCGGTCATGCGCGCGGCATGTTCCGCCGCGGAAGATTCCAGCATGGCGCGGAGAATTTGCGTTTCAACATAGCGCGGCAGCAGCTTGGCCAGAATTTGCTCTTCGGGCTGTTCATAAATGTAGTCGATGGGAGTTTCGTTGGCCGCGCCGGGCTTTTTGTTTTCGTGGTCGGGCTCCCCGCCCTGATCGGCATCATCTTCGCGAATAGCTTCCACCGGCAGCAGTTTTTCCACCGCTAGACTGGGTGCCATCACGCTTTTGAATTCACTAAAAATAATATAAACAGAATCGATCTCTTCCTTGACGTACAGATCCGCGACAAGATTGGCGATTTCCCGCGCGGTTCTAAAGTCCACTCGTGCCAGAACGTTGACAAATTCCGCGGCAAACGTGAATCCTGCTCTCCGCAGCGAATCGCGGCCCTTTTTTCCTACCGGAATAGTCGTAATTTTCTTGCCCTGATGACTGCGGAAAAATTCGTGTGCCTTGCGCAGCACGTTGCTATTGAAAGCGCCGGCCAGCCCGCGTTCGCCAGTGAGCACGATGACAAGAATATTGTTCTCCGGCCGTTTTGCCAGCAACGGATGCTCCGGCGATTCGATGCGCGCCATGGTGGAGCGCAACACCCGCGCCAACTCCACCGCGTAGGGACGAGCGGCCAGCGCGGCTTCCTGCGCGCGACGCAAACGTGCTGCGGCGACAAATTTCATCGCGCGGGTGATCTGCTGGGTATTTTTCACCGAGCGGATGCGGCGTCGGAAATCGAGTAGTGTGGCCATGTCTTAAGATTTATTCGCTGGAGCTTGCAAATTACTTTGCTACCGGTGTCTCTTCTTTCACCGCGGACGGGTCTTCGCTCTTCGGCGTCACCACCGCTCCATTGCTGTCCTGATTCTTAGCCGGAGCCGCCGCTGCCTTCGCTGCCGACTCGCCGGCTTCTTCCACGTCCGTGGCGAAGCGCTCCTTGAAAGCCTCGACAGCTTTCTTGATCTGGCTCTTGATGTTGTCGTCCAGCGCTTTCTTTTCCGCGATGGACTTCAGAATGCCGTCATAGTTGGTCTCCGCAAACGCCAGGAATTCGCGTTCGAAGCGCCGCACCGAAGGAACCGGAATACTGTCGAGCGCTCCGCTGGTGGCCACAAATAAACTCAGCACCTGTTTTTCAACCGTAAAAGGAGCGTACTGATCCTGTTTCAAAATTTCCGTGAGTCGCTGCCCACGTCCCAGTTGCGCTTGCGTGGCTTTATCCAGCTGGTCCGCGCCGAATTGCGCAAACGCCGCGAGGTCGCGATATTGCGCCATGTCCAAGCGAAGCGAGCCAGCCACCTGGCGCATCGCTTTGATCTGCGCGTTGCCACCTACACGACTCACGGAAATCCCGACGTTAATCGCCGGGCGGATGCCCGCGTTGAAAAGATCCGCTTCCAGATAGATCTGACCGTCGGTAATGGAAATCACGTTGGTCGGAATGTATGCCGAAACGTCGCCGGCTTGCGTTTCAATTACCGGCAAAGAAGTCAGTGAGCCCCCGCCCAATTTGTCGTTAAGCTTGGCAGCCCGTTCCAACAAACGGGAATGCAGATAAAACACATCGCCCGGGAAAGCTTCGCGGCCCGGCGGCCGGCGCAACAGCAAAGAAATTTCGCGGTAGGCCTGCGCGTGTTTCGAAAGATCGTCATAAAAAGTCACCGCGTGCCGCTTGGTGTCGCGGAAAAATTCGCCCATGGCGCAAGCGGCATAAGGCGCGATGTATTGCAGCGAAGCAGGCTCTGACGCAGTGGAGGCCACCACGATGGTGTAGTCCATGGCGCCCGCGTCCGTCAGCGTTTTCACCACCTGCGCGATTGTCGAGCGCTTCTGCCCAATCCCGCAGTAAATACAAATTACGTCGCCGCCTTTTTGGTTGATGATGGTGTCCAGAATCACCGCGGTCTTGCCAGTCTGCCTGTCGCCGATAATCAATTCGCGCTGGCCGCGTCCGATAGGAATCATCGCGTCGATAGCTTTGATACCGGTTTGCAACGGCTCACGTACTGGCTGCCGGTCCAAAACGCCGGGTGCTATGCGCTCCAACGGATTGCGTTGTTTTGATTCGATCGGCCCCTTACCATCGAGAGGTTCTCCAATAGGATTGACCACCCGGCCAATCATCGCTTCGCCAACGGGCACGGACATAATCGTATTCGTGCGCTTGACGACGTCGCCTTCCTGCAATTCGCTCGATTCGCCCAGCAACACCACGCCGACTTCCTCTTCTTCAAGGTTCAGCGCGATGCCGAAAATGTTTTTCGGGAAGGCCAGCATCTCACCGGCCATTACTTTTTCCAGACCATGAACGCGCGCGATTCCGTCGCCG
Organism: Candidatus Acidiferrum sp.; assembly: GCA_036270765.1. Taxonomy (GTDB): domain Bacteria; phylum Acidobacteriota; class Terriglobia; order Acidiferrales; family UBA7541; genus Acidiferrum. The sequence continues at coordinate 22,698 of DATBBY010000054.1, read as the reverse complement.
ACGCTGATCACCGACCCGACTTCATCGACAGAAACGGTCTGCTCGTAATTTTCTATCTGCTCGCGCAGAATCTTGCTGATTTCATCGGCGTTAATTTTGGCCATTCCTGCTCCTGATTTCTGTTGAATCGCTGCGATTCAAGTCTTCGCTTTGAGTTCCCGATGCTAATTTAGTGCGAAGCCAACTGCGTGCTACAACCGTCCCCAAAAACCCCTGCCGGCAACTGCACCTCAAAATTATTCTTCCGCAAGTCGCATGCGCATTTCCGCCAATCGGCTCCGTAAAGAACCGTCATAGATAGTATCGCCAACCCGCGCTATGGCCCCGCCAAGAAGTGCCGGGTCGAGGGAATACTTCGGCTCAATCCTTTTACCGGTCAAGCGGCTAAGCGTTTTGGCCAGCTCCATTTTTTGCACGCTCGACAGCTCCACCGCGGAAGAAACTTCGGCCTCAGCAATCCCCTGGCGCTGGCGCACCACTTCCTGCACCCCGGCAATAATCTCTGGCAGCAGGTGCGCGCGGTGATGGTCGAGAATTACAAAAACAAAATTACGAACGATTCTACCGCCACCCTGCCGCGCGACAATTTTTTCGATCACCCGGTGCTTGACCTGCAGCTCTACCGCAGGACTGCCCAGAAAATTACGTAACTCCCCGGACTCCGCGAAAGCCTCGCCAAAATCTGCCAGCTGCTTCACCGCGGTTTGCGGCGCACCCTGAGCGATGGCGATGTCCGCGAACGCCTTAGCGTACTGCATGCTCGCTGACTTCAATTGGGCCGCCCATCCAGGGTCTTCACGAAATTATTGATGAGCGCCTCTTGAGCCGCAGGGGTCAGCTGCCTCACCAGTAGCGATTCCGCACCACTCACAGCCAGGTTCGCAGCCAAAGCCTTTAGCTCAAGCCGCGCGGCACGTTCCGCTGCAACCACTTCCGCTTTTCCGGCTTCCGCGATTTTTTGCTCGTCCGCCGCGGTGAGGTCGCGTATGCGGTCGGCTTCCGCCGCGGATTCGCGTTGCGCGGTAGCGCGCAAGTCGGCAACCTCTTTTTCCAAATTCTGCAACTTCGTTTCCGCATCGCGAAGCTGCTGGTCAGCTTTCTTTTTCGCTTCGGTGCTCTTCTGAATATCCGAACTGATGACGTCTGCTCGCCGGCCGAAAAATCCTGGGCCTTTCTTGGCGCACAGCCATACGATTACTCCAGCAATCAGCACGAAGTTAATCCACTTGAAAAGGTTTTCCGCAGACTGTTGCGACCCGGAACCCGCCTCCTCGGCGTGCGCGCTGAGCGCAAGGAAAAGCACCGAGAACAACGTTGAGACCACAATTCTGGCGTACAGTTTTGCCATTTCGTTTAGCTTTGGCTTCATCGGGATTCTCTTGGTGTAGTAATCGGGGGCCGAGTCGATTGCAACACACGTCGCGCCACCAGCGCTGCGAACTGGGTAACGCTGGATTCAATTTCGCGGCGCGCGGCAAGAACTTCCGCCGCAACTCGTTCCCTCTGCGCATTCACAAAAGCACCCGCTTTCGCGCGGACTTCTTTCAGCTGCGAGGCGCGCTCATCGAGAACCTTCTTGCGCGCAGCTTCCTGTTCCACGTAAACCTCCGCGCGAGCTTGTTTCAGCGCGTCCTGATATTGTTTTACTTTCTCGCTGGCGGCCTTTTGCGCCGCTTCAGCCGCCTTTTGCGCGCCAATTGTGCGAGCTTCCCGCTCGGCGATAACCCTCAATAAAGGCTTGAAAAACAGGACTCTCAGGACTGCATAAAACACCAGCAGTATCAAGAGTATAGGCACAACTTGAAAGAACAGCTCTCTCATGATTGGTGAGAATTGACCTGCATTAAATTGTGTCGCCTGAACCCCAGGTTGGCAGCCACGCCGTTCCCCGACCCGGGAAGGGGTTCACGGTGGGCTATGTGGTGCCGACTAGAATAATAATTTATATCATCCGTGCTAACGTGCGTCAATGCAGTATCGTTCCCGAACAGTATCTCGTAACGTTTGTGTCAGCCCGTTACTCCTTCGATTCTTCCCTTCAATACTTTGGCGCTTTCTTCTCTGCCGCATGCCACAGTCTATAGATGCTGGCTGAGGGCGTGTGGGCCGAAGTCAAAGTCGGTAGCGAACATATCCATTTGTACGCTGAACATAACGCTCAGGGTGTGCAGTTTTCCGTTTATAACGTCAATACCAAAAGCTGGATTGCCCCTTCCGAATTTGTCCGCGACATTGACGAGGGCAAAGACCGAGCCGCCGTTATTGCCGAAGCCTACCTGCATCGTACTCTCAATGCGGAGTTGCCCGCTTTAGAGTGGAAAAAAGCTCGTTCGGTATAAGACACCACTTCTCTCCCCCACCAATTGATCATTTGTCCCGCTCGAATTTCAAACAAGAGTATGTTTAGCGGCGCGCAACCAGCCACTTGTTCAGCGCCGTGGCCCGCGGCAGCAGCGCGATCGCACCCAACTTGCGAAAGGTCGCGGCACGCGCGCGATAACCGTATTCTCCCTCCGCAATGATGGCCATGAACGGCACGCCGGCATCTCGGGCAGCCAGTGCGTCGTCGATATTATCGCCAAGATACAGCGCCGTCGCGGGATCGCGGCCATCCAGGATTTTAAGCAGCCCTTCCGGATGCGGCTTAATGCGCGCTACGTCATCCATCGTAATGACCGTCCGAAAGTGCTGTGCCGCAGCCCAGCGATCAAAGGTGAACGAAAACTCACGCCGGTTGCGACCGGTAAAAAGATTCAGCTCGTAACGTTTTGCCCAACTAGCGATCTGCCGTGGCCTGATCAGCAATTTTTCATTCAGGACGTTTCCCCGTCTCTCCGCGGTGCCCCAGTAAAATCCATTGAACGCCGTTTGCGCTTGTTCGTAGGTCGTCGGCGTCCCAAGCGAAGTGACCCAGTCAGCGGTCATGCGCCAGTCGTCGTTGTACCCAGGCTTGGCTTTCCAGCGATGCAAATCCTCGTAGGTCACGCGTTTGCCGCTCAGATAACGGACAGTTTCCAGCGCCGAGCGCCAATACGTTCCGCGCACATCCACCAACACGCCATCCACGTCAAAAATCAAAATCTCCGGCTGCCTTCGAAGTGCGCTAGGGATTCTTGATCGCTTCGTCAACAAGCCTAGTCCCGTCTCATTTCGTACTTACCTGTTCGTTGTTGCCAGATGGAATGCAATTCCAATTGAATCATCCCGCTCGATTTTATGAATAGTGTGTGGTATTGACGGTCACCCTGGTTTCGGTTTAGCTGAGCCTATGCACAGTCGTCTGGCATTAGCTATGTCTCTCGTAGTGGTCGTGTCGTTGCTCGCCTTGTGGTTGTGGCGCAGCAAGCGCGTCGCCGCTCCCACAACGATCAAGGAGACTTCGAACGCCGGGGTCATCTCCGGTAACACGCCAGAGGTCTCCGGTGCATCCGATTCGACGCCTACCAACGTATACGCCCACAATCTTATGCTGCGTAAAGGGCCGACCGGTTTTCGCGTTTATGTGCGTTGGCTCCGCGGGCGGATGGCCCGGACATCCCGCAATGTTAACCCTTCATTCGACGACCCCGACTCGTTTTTCATCGATGTAAAAAACGGCGTTGTTCACACTAACGTTGGCGACCTGGCAAATTTTCTCAATGAAGGCGTTTCCAATTCGCCGCTCACAAATATCAAGCTTTCCGGCGACGGGGACCAACTCAAGCTCAACGGAACGCTTCACAAAGTTATTCCGCTGCCCATTGAAGTCATTTCCACCATCGGCGTGGCTCCCGACAATCGTATTCAGATACACGTCACGAAAATTAACCTTTTGAAAATCCCCTTCAAAAAGGTGCTTGGTGGCATGGATGTCACCGTTTCCAGCTTATTCCATCCGGGCGATATTCCCGGCGTAGAGGTCAAAGAAAATGACATTTTCCTGGACACCGGCAAAGCCGTGCCACCCCCGCACATCCGCGGACAACTCACCAGCGTGCGCATCGTCAATCCTGACTTCCAGCAGATCTACGGCAACGCCCAGGAAGACGTAACCCGCGTCGAGCAGTGGCGAAATTTTTTGCAACTCCACGGCGGCACTATTGATTTTGGGAAACTCACCATGCGGCAGGTCGACTTAATGATGGTGGATCTTTCCAACAACGCCTGGTTTGATCTGGATCTGGCCAACTATCAGGACCAACTTGTGAACGGCTACACCAGGATGACCCCTGAAGCTGGCCTGCAAATCTTTATGCCTAGCTTGGATCAGATTCCTGCCGACAAGAAGAACCACAGCATCAGTATGGAATGGCTGAAACATCGTAACCTGCCTCCTCCGCCCTACGTCACCTCGCGCTGAACACCTCCGCGAGGAAACCCGCATGTCACCCGGCTTAAAAACTGGCTTGGTTGCTGTCGTTGGAAAACGCTTGTTACACTTGAAGAGTGCGCCTGATGCAAGTATTTTCCGCTTACACTGATTCAAAGACTCCGCGGAACCAACCTGTACAGTTCTGAATGAATTTTGTTAGACCGCAAACCGCAATACCGCGGCAAAAGTGGTGCCCACGAGGAGAGCAGTATGGCCGGATTCGCTGGAGTGGATTACATCGATTTTGATTCGCAACTGAACGACGAAGAAAAACTGGTTCGTCAAACTGCGCGACAGTTTGTCGATAACGAAATAATCCCTATCATCGAAAAACACAGCCGCGAAGGCACTTTCCCGAAGCATCTTGTGCCGCAACTGGGTGAACTCGGTTTTTTTGGCGCGAGCCTGGAAGGCTACGGCTGCGCAGGTATGTCCAACGTCGCGTATGGATTAGTCACTCAGGAATTGGAACGCGGCGACTCCGGTCTGCGCAGCTTCGTCTCCGTGCAAAGCGCGCTGGTGATGTATCCCATCTATACCTACGGCTCCGATGCGCAGAAAGACAAATGGCTGCCCTTACTGCAACAGGGCAAAGCCATCGGCTGTTTTGGATTGACAGAGCCGCAATTCGGTTCCAATCCCGGCGGCATGCTGACCCACGCGATTAAAAAAGGCCACAGTTACATCTTAAACGGCGAAAAAATGTGGATCACCAGCGGTTCCATCGCGGATGTCGCGGTGGTCTGGGCCAAGTGCGAAGACAAAAGAATTCGCGGATTCTTGGTAGAGAAGGGGCGCCCCGGATTCAAAACCTGGGATGTACACGGAAAATGGTCGCTGCGCGCTTCCGTCACCTCTGGCCTCTCATTCACCGATTGCGAAATTCCGGAAGAAAACCTCCTTCCAAAGGTTTCCGGCTTGAAAGGTCCGTTGGGCTGTCTGAATCAGGCTCGCTATGGAATCGGCTGGGGCGCACTGGGAGCGGCCATGGCCTGCTACGACACCGCGCTGCAATACGCGAAAACTCGCAAGCAATTTGCGAACAAGCCAATCGCCAGTCATCAGCTAGTGCAGGAAAAACTCGCCTGGATGATCACCGAGATCGTCAAGGGACAACTCCTCGCCCTGCACGTTGGCCGCCTCAAAGACAGTGGCAAGGTGGACCCCTCGCACATCTCCATGTTGAAAATGAACAACGTTGCCATCGCCCTCAAAACCGCACGCAAAGCGCGCGACATTCTCGGCGCCAACGGCATCGTCGACGACTACCCCATCATGCGTCACATGAATAATCTCGAGAGTGTATCCACCTATGAAGGCACCAACGATATCCACAAGTTGGTCATCGGCGAGCGTATCACCGGCATCTCCGCATTCAGTTAGTCCTTCCGTGAGAGTGCCAGCCGTAACGTTGTGTCGTGCCTTATAACAGTTGTGTTATAGCAACTCCACGACATAGCAATAGTCGACTGTAGTCCGAGCTTGCCCTATCATTAGCCCCGTTCAAGTAGCACCTCACGATTCGGAGAGTTATCCATGGAAGCGCAGCTAAGCCTCGAATTTCTTCGCGTCGTCGAAACCGCCGCCATCGCCGCCGCGCGCACCATGGGTTTTGGCGACGGCCACAAAGCCGATGAAATAACCGTGGAAGCCATGCGCAAAACCATGGACTCCGTGCAGATGGACGGCACCATCGTCATCGGCGAAGGTGAGCGCGATGAAGCCCCCATGCTGTACATCGGCGAAAAAGTCGGCTTGGCCACTCATGCGCCCAAAGCGCTCTTCCCGCAAGTCGACATCGCCGTCGATCCGCTCGAAGGAACCAACCTGTGCGCCACCGGAGCTCCCAACGCCATCGTTGTCCTGGCCGCTAGCGAACGCGGCGGCTTGTTGCACGCCCCTGATCTTTACATGGAAAAAATTGTCGTCGGACCCTCGTGCAAAGGTGCCGTGGATCTCGACGCACCAGTAGCCACCAACTTGAAAGCAATAGCGAAGCGACTGGATCGCGATGTGGAAGACCTGGTAGTGATCGTGCTCGATCGCCCACGCCACGAAAAATTAATCGCTGACATTCGCTCTGCGGGAGCTCGCATTCGCTTGATCGGCGATGGCGATCTTTCCGCCGGCATTTCCGCCGCGGTGATTGGAACCGGCGTTCACGCCGTCATGGGCATAGGCGGCGCGCCAGAAGGCGTGCTGACTGCTGCGGCCCTGCGTTGCTTGAACGGTGAAATTGTGGCCCGCCTGGTGGTCAGCAAGCCGGAACACGAAGAGCGACTGGCGAAAATGGGCGTGAAAGATCCCAAGCGCATCTACCACACCGAAGACCTCGCGCCTGGAAAGAAAATGATTTTCGCCTGCACCGGCGTAACAGACGGCAACCTGCTCCGCGGCGTGCGCTTCTTTGGCGAGGGTATCCGCACCCAGTCGATGATCTTAACCCTGGATGACCGCCAGGTCCGCTTCGTCGACTCCGTCCATCTAGAAAAGCGCTCGGACATCAAAGTCCGATTCAACTAGCCTCTAAATCCGTACTTGTCTTGACAGGTCGCTACGTAACCAAAATACCAAACCCAAAAATGCGGAGAGTGCCTCATCCTTGCGTCTTTTGCAAGGGTGGGTCCGGAGGTGGTGGCTGTGAAGGTGGTGGCCCGAGCGCAATTCCCACTCGGGCAGAAATTTAAGAATGTTCAAATGACGCGCGTGGACATGCTAATTTGTTGCGCTATTCGAATTCCCCGCCCGCAATACTACTTGTCAGAATTTGTAATCGCCAGGAAAACACGATCATCAATCGCCACCGAACGCGTAAAAAGTGTCGCCGCTTGTCCCGCAAGTCCGACGCTCTTCCCGTTCGCGCCCAGCGCTGGTCCAGCTAGTTTCGCCGCAGTAGACGCCCCGTCACCGGGCTGCGTCGAGATGCGCGAAGTGCTGGGCGTACAACCGGACACTCCCGCGCACGTGTCGCGTACGAACACCTGCCGATATCCGCTGTTTTTTGCGCCAGGCGCAACGCCGGCCTGTTGTGGCGCATGACTTTGCGTAACCGCAAGGAACGCCACAAACCTCCCCGAAGCGCTGATCGACGGCAGAAAACTCTCCGTGCCCGTCAGTGCGCCATTCACGTCAATCGAAACAATCTGCATCGAGGCCGTGCAACTGCCTTCCGCCCCTTTACACGTGTCGCGCAAATATATTTGATGTCCCGCGGGCGCATCTTCGACGAGATTGGTCGCCGCGGAACTAAACGCCACATATCTTCCATTCGCCGAAATCGATGGAGAGCTGCTATCGTCATTTGCAGCGCTTCCATCGGACGCCGTCGAGACTAAAGTTGTCTGAGCCTTGCATCCGCTGGCGGCTCCCTCACACGTATCCCGCACAAAAATCTGCGTGTGCTGACCGTCTGACGCACTGTAAGCCACGTACCGCCCATCCGCGCTCACCGAAGGAGTCTCTTCCACCACCGTTTGCGAGGCCCCATGCGCCAACGCCCCACCCGCGGCGGTAATCGTGAATGTTTGCGCCCCGCTCGTCCCACCGCCGCCACTCGACGGAGTTGGCGTGCCGCCCGGTGGAGTTGTTTGCGGCACTGGCGGATTGAAAACCGTCACCATCGCCATCCCCGCCGCGGAAATAAGCGCGCCTGGTACCGTCGCCTTGATGTCCGTAGCCGTAACACTGGTGGTCGCCAGAGTTGTCTGCGTCGGCCCGGCGGTCCAATGAACCTGCGACACCTGCGTGGGGTCCGATGAGGTAATGAAGTTTGTTCCCTGCAGATCCAAGGTTAAATTCGTGCACGAAGTTCCGCACGCCGCGATCGTTGCGGGCGCAATCGCCGTCAGTGTAGGAACGGGATTAGGCGGCGGGCTAATAATGAACGTAACCGGATTTGACAGTCCATTGTTGCCCGCGCCGGAAAATGGATTTTGTGTGATTACTGTGGCCGTTCCGGGCTTGGCGACCAGCGCCGCAGGCACTACAGCAGAGATGCCAACTACCACCGTCTTAGTGGCATCCAGCGCGACGTTGGTAGTGAGTTTTTTTCCATTCCAGGTAACGTAAGTTTGGGGCACAAAGCCGCTGCCATTGATGGTCAAGGTGAAATCCGGGCTACCCGCGCTAATGGTCGAGGGCGACAAAAACGTTACCCGTGCCCCGGTATTGTTTTGAAATGTATTGCCGTAATCATTGCAGCCGGCGACTACCAGGATCGATATCAACGCGACAGCCAAGGCTGTCCAGGACCGCTTCATGAGACTCCTTCATCGTTGCAAATGAAACCAGGCATACACCGGAACCCAGGTCGACGTCAGCGAACCACGTAATCGCCGCAGCACACCATGGGCGTGCAGCCAATTTGCTTTTGGGATGTGATGCCGATTCCCCGCCACGCGTTGACTATCGATCCCTGCACCGAGCAGCCAAACACCGGCGCAAGGCCAAATTCGGCCCGCAGCCCCGCGAGGAAAGCTGCGCCCGACCCTTCATGATTATCACCCTCTGCACGATAAGGTCAATGCACCCAATACCGCCATCACTTCAGCCATCTCCAAATCTTCCGATTATCCGTTTGAGTAGGAGCCGCGCTGCCCATTTGCTATCCTCTTCGGACCGATGACGCCGCCACAAAAATCCGTTTCCGCGCCGCAAGCAAGCGCACACACGAGCACTGCGCCCGTCAACGCGACGCAACAAGACCCCGGGCTGGTACGCGGCCTCGGCCTGAAAGAAGCCGTAGCTCTGAACATGATCGACATGATCGGCATCGGCCCTTTCGTAGTCAGTCCGCTGGTTATCCGCGCCATGGGCGGGCCACAAGCCTTGCTCGCTTGGACTGCCGGTGCCGTACTGGCCTTATTGGACGGCTTCGTCTGGTCGGAGTTGGGAGCCGCGCTGCCCCGGGCCGGCGGCAGTTATGTTTTTTTGCGCGAAGCTTACGGCCCCCAAAAATGGGGACGTCTGATGTCCTTCCTTTTCGTCTGGCAGACGTTGATTCAAGCCCCCTTGGTGATTGCTTCCGGCGCCATTGGATTTTCCCAGTACGCCACTTACCTTCATCCCTTCACCGCTTACCAGCAGAAGGCCATTTCCGGCGCCGTCGTTCTGCTACTCGTCGTGCTCTTATACCGCCGCATCACCACTATCGGAAAAATTTCCGTGCTGCTGTGGATCGGCGTCATCGGCACCATGATCTGGCTGATCGGCGGTGGCATCGCCCATTTCAACCCGGCACTCGCATTCTCTTTTCCCCCCGGCGCGTTTCATCTCTCGCACCTTTTCTTCGCTGGGCTCGGCGCCGCCATGGTCAGCACCACCTACACCTACTGGGGTTACTACAACATCTGCCACCTCGGCGGCGAACTGCGCGAACCCGAAAAAAATATTCCGCGTGGAATTTTTATTTCCATAGTGGGTATCGCTGTTCTTTATCTCGCCATGCAAACCAGCATCCTCGGCGTGGTGCCCTGGCAACAAGCCCAAAACTCGCCATTCCTCGTCAGCACCTTTGTAGAAACCGTCTCCGGCCCATTTGCCGCTCGCGTTGCCACCATGCTGGTGTTGTGGATCGCCTTTGCATCCATTTTTGCCGCCCTTCTGGGATATTCGCGTGTGCCCTACGCGGCCGCGCTGGACGGCAGCTTCTTTTCCATTTTTTCGCGCGTGCACCCGCAAAAGAAATTCCCGCACGTCTCGCTATTATTTCTAGGTGCTGTAGCTTTCGCCTCCAGTTTGCTCTTCAGGCTCTCCACGGTTATCGCCGCGATACTTGCCACGCGGCTGCTCGTGCAATTTATCGGACAGGCCATCGGCTTAATCCTGTTGCACCGTCGTTGGCCCCCGGAACGCTTTCCTTTCAAGATGTGGTTTTACCCGCTACCGGCCATCCTCACCATGTGCGGTTGGGCCGCGCTGTTCTGGGCCACGGGCTCAGCTCGCAAGTGGGGCCTTCTCCTCATCGGCCTCGGCATCGTGGCATTTCTGCTCCGCGCCCGGGAAGTGCGACAATGGCCTTTCGCGGTCGCCGAGGCGCGCCACGAACCGGAGGGTGCTTGAGACTTTCAGTATTGAAATCATTCGCAATTTACATTTTTGCCTTTTCTCTGGCAACCCCGCTCTTCGCCCAATTTGCGCCTGCTCCTGGCACCGGCCCCGGCCTGAACGAAACCGTTGAAGCCATCGACAGCGCGCGGGTCACCACCCGCATTTTGTACATCACCGCGCATCCCGATGACGAATCCGCCGCCGTGCTCACCTATCTTGCACGCGGCCTACATGCTGATGTCGCCTTGCTTTCTCTCACCCGCGGTGAAGGCGGCCAGAACGTCCTCGGCCCCGAACAGGCTCCGCAGCTTGGACTGATTCGCACGCAAGAGTTACTCGCCGCCACACGCGGCTACGGCGTAAAACTTTTTTTCACCAGCGCTAAAGATTTCGGTTTCTCAAAAACTCCTGAGGAGACAGAAAAAATCTGGGGCGACCAAGTCTTAGCGGATATGGTGCGCGTCATCCGCTCCTTTCGACCGAATATTGTGATTAACAATTTCGGCGGGGTACATTCCGGCCATGGCCATCATCAAGCTGCGGGACTCTGGACCCCCAAGGCCGTCCAGCTTGCCGCCGATCCGTCGTATAGTGGCCGGTCTCCCGGTGAGACGCGAGTCATTGGGCCCACAGACGAATCGCCGACAGAAATCGCCACGCCGTGGGGAGGCAAAGATCATCCGGTCCAAATTCTGGATGTGGACCGTAGTGGTGGAAGTGGAACCTCAAGTAATCCTGCCAGCATGCAACTTCCTGTCGATGATGTCTCGGCGCTGTGGGGAAAGACCTGGCGCGAAATTGGCATCGACGCATTTGCCAATCACCGCACCCAAGGTATCTCCGGCGTCCTCGGCTCGCCCTTTCTTCACCGTCCCATCGCCTTAGTCTCCGAAACCGGAAAAAAAATCGACACCGCCATATTCGCTGAGCCGCTGGACGCCATGGCGGGCGAAAGTTCGCCCAACGGCTGCACCAACGACGCCACTTTCTGCCCGGTCCTAAAGCAGGCGCAAGATGAATTGCAACAAGCTAGACGCGACGCTCTCGAGTTGCATTGGCAACAGTCCTCAGCCGAAATCGCATCCGCCGCAGAACGCATCGCTTCCTTGGTCTCGCGGGCTCAACTCGCAAAAGATCATCACCCACAGTCAGAAGAGGAAAGAACTCGCTACTCCGATATTCGCGCCGCACTGCAGCGCTCGAATCGCGCCTTGGCGCTGGCGGCCGGCCTCGAGGTTGTCGCTGAAGCGGACCGCAGCGAAGTCGTCGCCGGGGAAAATTTTACTGTGGACGCATATTCCCGCTGCCGCAAAGAAGCCGGCTGCGAGCTTGGAAAGCTGCAGATACTCATGCGCCCCGAGTCGGAGGTCACGGCCGCTGGCGACTCCTCCAAAACTCAAAAATTTACGGTGACCATTCATGGCCCGCTTCCCCATGAAACAACTTGGGAGCAGCAACAACCGGAACCGCCAGCCCTTGCAACCGCGATTCAGGAAGTAACAGTTTCTGGCCACAAATTTGCCGAGCAGCAACCTGTCACCCACATCGCTGCAACCTCCACGCACATCGATCGCGTTCCAGTGCGCATGGTTCCCGCATACACCCTCGCACTCGAGCCCGATCAAGCCATCGAATTATTGGCCAAGCCCAAAAAGCCGTTTGACGTATTGACGCGGGTCCATTCTTACGCCACCAAACCAGCCAAGGTCGAAGTGGGTCTCACTGTGCCACAGGGTTGGACCGTCTCTCCTCCCGTAGCTTTGCAATTTCGCGGCGCCGGCGACCAATACGCGAAGTTAACCGTGACCCCTCCCACAAAATTAACTGCCGGAACATATCCGCTGACTGCCTTCGCTCAGCGCGGCGATGAAAAATTCTCCACCTCGCTCGCCCCGCTCCCTTCCATGCCCACGCTGCTCTGGAGTGAACCCGCACAATGCCAAGTTTTCGCCTTTGACGCCACGGTCCCTGACTATTTGCGCGTCGGATATATTTCCGCCGAAAGCGAGCCCATCCCGCAAGCTCTCGAACGTTTGGGCATTCAAGTCGAAATGCTCGATGCCGCGGCCCTGGCCTTCAGCAATCTTGCGCGCTTCGACGCCATCGTCGTAGGTGTGCGCGGCTATGAGCTCCGCCCCGAATTGGCTGGCACCAATCAACGTTTGCTCGACTACGTATCCAATGGCGGCACTCTCGTCGTGCAGTACCAGCGCGATTTCGCCTGGGACAAAATTCAATACGCGCCCTATCCCGCAAAAATCTCCCCCGAAAAACCCAATAGTCCCCTGCCGCGCATCACTGACGAGACTTCCCCCGTCAAATTTTTGAAGCAGGACGATCCGCTTCTCAACAAGCCCAATAAAATTACGTCACAGGATTTCAACGGCTGGATTCAGGAGCGCGGCCTATATTTCTGGAGCCAATTCGACGCTAAATATACGCCGCTACTCTCCATGAATGATCCCAACGAGCCGGATCAAAATGGCGGCTTGGTTTACACCCACTACGGTAAAGGAACGTACATTTATACCGGTCTCGCGTTCTTTCGCCAATTGCCGGAAGGCGTGCCCGGAGCCTATCGCCTTTTCATAAATCTCCTCAGCGCCTCGCGCGAAGCAGGCCGAAATCCCGCGCAATCTTTGAAAGCTTCCGCCAGCGGAAACAGCAGGTAGACCAACTGGACACACCGTCCGCGTCAAAAAATTGGCGTGCTATTCTCTAGCAGTTCTCTCCAGAATCGATTTGTTCAAAGGAGTTTCGCAAGGAATGAAAACTCTGTTCACAACCGGTCAAATCTCGCGCGCGTTTCGCCTTGCGTTATCCGCGGCATTCATCGCCATGCTGGCATTGACCTGCGCGTCACCAGCCGCCGCCCAGAAAGACAAGAAAAAGAAATCAGACACACAACCCGCTGACAGCACTAACCCGCTGGTCCCAATGTCCGACGAAAACCAAATCGATTACATGATTTCGGAAATGCTCGGCGCCTGGCAGGTTGGCGACGTCGAAAAACTACACAAGGATTACGCTGATGACGTAACCGTAGTCAATGGAGCTTATGCCCCACCCATCGTGGGCTGGACGAATTTCCTGGCAATTTATCAGCAGCAACGCACCCGCATGCAGCGCGTGCGCATGGATCGCTCCAACACGGTTATCAAAGTCGCTGGAAACGTCGCTTGGGCTTGTTATCAGTGGGATTTTGAGGGCGTTACCGATGGAACGCCGACCACCGCGCAAGGACAGACTACCTTAGTGCTGGAGAAAAGAAACAATCACTGGATTATCGTGCACAACCACACTTCAATGGTGCCCCCGTCGAATCCGGGGCCAGCCACTGGCGCAGGCACACGGCCACCCGCTCACTAGCATTCAGCAAGGCCTGCGGCTCAAACCAGCCGCCACTCAAACCACAAGTGGCGTCTCAAGCGCACACGAAGCCAAACCTAACCAAAGTCCGCGCGCGGCTAGAAATTCTTCAGCCCCTGATAAATCCACATCCCCGCAATAACCAACAGCAGAGTACCCGCGGTAATGCCCGTGGTGGTTATGGGCTTCGACAGCTTCATAATCTTGGCCACCACTTCGCGCTGCTCTCTAGCCATGTGGTCTTGGGAAGGGTCCAGGAAAATCTGATCACCCTCATGACTGGTCAGCAAGGTGCGCCACACCAGCAGGAGCAAAAAGACTCCCGTGACAACCGCCCAAACGATTAGCAAATAATAAATGGGCCCCGAAATCTCCATAGGACCTCCCTTTGGAACCGATCTGCGGTGCCTGCCCGAACCGGCAGACAAGGTATTGGCTGGAGTATACCCCTCGTGAATTCGAATATCTATTACTTCATATTGAAAGTATCAATTCAAACTTGTCGAACCGCTCGGGGAGCGGTCCTTGAGCTTTTTCGATCTGAGTCGTGTTAACTCCCATGGAATAAGCATGATGCAGCGACACTCCGCGTGAACACTATTTGCCTTTCGAATTCTCAGTCCTGTGGATAAACGACGCCACATTGTCATGCAGCGCCTTCGCCGAAGCCTCGTGGGCATAGACCATGTGCCCCGATTCATAAAACTGATATTCGATGTTCTTCTGCAGTTTCGCAGGAATCGGCAAGTGCTGCATCTCATAAACGCCTTCGTAAAACGGTGTCGCCAGATCGAAATACCCGGCGTTCAACATAACTTTCAACTCCGGGTTGTATTTCATCGCCAGCGCCAGGTCCGTCATTACGTTGGTCGCCTGTGGCAGGGGAATCCCCGCGCCCGGACCCTGATGCAAAAAATTCCAAGTCCTATAGAGTCGAGCTAACGGCTTATACGTCCGGTTTTCCCCAAACTTCAGATCCTTGCGAACGTAATCATTAAACGCGGAAACATACGCCGAGCTGATCGCCGCTGATTGCGGATCGTACTCCGCAGCTTTGCTCAGCGGATCGAGGGTCGGTCCGGAGAACCGCGTGTCCAGCCGGCCCGTCGTAGTATCGGTATCGTCTTGAAGTGTTTTCTCAAATTCTCCCGGCGTCACGCGCAAATTCGCCTTCTCGATGTATTCCGCTGGCAGCCCTGTATATTCGTGGAGCTTTGCGACGATTGCATGCCGCTGCTCAGGCGCCAGCGTCGGTCCCGCCTCCAGCGCCTGCTGGTAATCGGTCATTGCAAAATGCTCCACCTCGGTGAGCAGCGCGGTTAATTCTTTACGTTGGCCCGGCAGCTTATGGTGATACCAGGCCGCCGCCGCATAGGTGGGAAGCGCCAATTGATAGGGCAACTCGACGCCGGGATTGGCCTCCGCGCGGTCCGCGCTCAAAGCGTAGTTCAATATTTGCGACAACAGGATCACCCCGTTGAAATCCACGTCGCGTTCTGTCTCCAGCACGTTTGCCAGCGCCGCCGATCGCGTGGTGCCGTAGCTTTCACCAAACAGATATTTTGCAGAATTCCAGCGCCCGTACTTCCCCAGAAATTGTGTAACGAAATCAGCGAACGCCTGCGCGTCCTGATCCACGCCGTAAAAAGCCTTCTCCCGCTCTTTGCCACTGATGCGGCTGAATCCTGTCCCCGGCGCATCCACAAATACCAGATCGCTCACATCCAGCAGGCTGAACTCGTTGTTAACGACCGAATAAGGTGCAGCCGGAGTATGCGAATCGTCCAACGTCACTACTCGCTTCGGCCCAAATGCCCCCATGTGTAGCCACACCGTCGCCGAACCAGGCCCGCCGTTATATAGAAACGTCAGCGGACGCTGCGCCCCTTTACTATCGGATTTGAAATACGCCACGTAGAACATGCTGGCTTCCGGCGGCTGGTTCTTGTCGTCCTTATCCCGGTTCTGCGGCACATCATCCCAGTCCTTTGTATGCACCACCAGGGTGCCCGCATATGCGTCGTAATTGATGACACTCCCGCCAATCGTGACGCTGCCTTTGCTGGCCTGTTGCTCAGGTTTGAACTGTTCAATCTTCGCCGCTTCGCTTCTGGCCGATTCCACCTTAATCGTTTGCGTTTCATCCTTCGTCTGCGCGCAAACAATTACGAGTGGCAGGGAAGACAGTACAAGCGTCATGGCAAATCCTGAAGCGCACCTTCGCATCGAATGTTCTCCGGTGAAATAAATAAAATCGAATCTACATTCTGTCTTCTGAATCAGGCAGCGAAAATACCTTGGAACCACGTTCCACGCAACGTCTAACCACCGCCATTCGTTGACAAAGGTGGAGTCGCCGGGCAGAATGAAAAAGCTTCATTACGCGCGTGATTTCTAACACATTCACGCGCCGCACTTGTGCCCGAATGGCGGAATTGGCAGACGCGCCAGGTTCAGGACCTGGTTCTCGCAAGGGAGTGGAGGTTCGAGTCCTCTTTCGGGCACCAAATTCATTTCGCACCAATCTCCATAACTCCGCGCAACGAACTGCAATGAACCCCGTGAACCGCAATGAACGACGTCCACAATCTGCGATTTCCCGTTCTCGACAACGAAGAAGTTTCCGCCCTGCTGCTGTCGCCGCCCCAGGCCACGTGTCTTCTCGTTCTAGCCCACGGAGCAGGCGCTGGAATGAATCACCCTTTCATGTCCGCCATCGCAAATCACTTGGCCGAAGACCAGATCGCCACATTCCGTTACCAATTTCCCTACATGGAACAAAGTCGCGGCGTTCCAGATAAGCAGCCGCTTCTAACCGCAACTGTGGCCGCCGCGGTCGCAACCGCAGCTAAGCTAGCGCCCGGTCTTCCTCTCTTTGCCGGAGGTAAATCCATGGGCGGGCGAATGACTTCGCTAGCAGCGTCCGAACAGAAATTGGAAGCAGCCCGAGGTCTGATATTTTTTGGCTTTCCGCTGCACCCTCCCAAGCGTCCGTCGACTAAACGCGCTCAACACTTACAGCTTGTAAAGCAGCCCATGCTTTTCTTGCAGGGCACACGCGATGACCTCGCCGATCTAACCTTATTGCGCCCCATCTGCGAGAGCCTTGGCCCACAAACCACGCTGCATGTTATCGATGGCGCCGATCATTCCTTTCACGTGCTCAAGCGCTCCGGCAAGACCGACTCCCAAGTACTCGCCGAATTGTCCAGCACCGTGAAGGCCTGGACCACCGCGCACAGCGCCCAAACCACAAAATAAATCTTCCGCGCCCCAGTACGCCTCCTACCCTCCTGGTCAAAAATCATCCCGCCTGTCGATCTCATAGCCCCTCGTTCGACGTGTAAGTGAGTCACGAAAAACGAACTGGAGATCATCATGGCAACGCAAAACACATCCTCTCAACCCGCTGAATTAACCCTTACCGCGGCATTCAGGCTGGTGCCTCTTATCCTGTCCGGCGATCCGCTGAGCAAAGCCGCAGGGCACTTAAACTATTTCGTTTGTGCCCTGACCTGCGCGCTTCTGAAATTTGCGCCATCGATTCTCTGGATCGTCTGCCATTTTCTCGGAAGCTACATTTTGGCTCACCAGCAGCTTTTCCTATGCGTCCAAACCGTGCTGTCATTCAGCCGACTGGTGTATTTCATTTACGACGCGGCCTAGCCGTAAATATGGTTGTCAGCCAAGACTAATGTTTTCTGCTTGTTAAAAAATCTTTAGTTTTATCGCTCGCACCTGTCGATTTTGGTGTTGTTCGTTCGACGTATAAGTGAAGATTCAATCCAACTCAAAAGGAGAGTCACGATGCGAGTTATGGTGATCGTCAAAGCGAGCAAGGACTCCGAAGCGGGCATCATGCCCACGCGGGAAACCTTTACCGCTATGGGAAAATTTAACGAAGAATTAGTTAAAGCCGGTGTGCTGCTCGCCGCTGACGGCTTGCAAGCCAGCTCCCAAGGCAAGCGCATCAAGTTTTCTGGACAGCGGCACACCGTTACTGACGGACCTTTTGCCGAAACCAAGGAACTCATTGCCGGTTACTGGCTATGGCAGGTAAAGTCCATCGAAGAAGCCGTAGAATGGCTCAAACGCGCTCCATTTGATGGCGGTACCGAAGTCGAAATTCGCCCGGTATTCGAGGCCTTCGATTTTGGCGTCGAGCTTACTCCGGAACTCCGAGCCCGGGAACAAAGACTGCGCGCCCAGTCGGCCAAATCGAAACAGTAGTTTCGCACCAGAGAAAAAAAGTTAAAAAGCTTGTCGATTTATTTGCTCTTCGTTCGACGTATCGTTAGAACCAAAAAATCACCCGGCGACTTGCACCGGTCAAATCAAAAGGAGAAAAACAATGCGATTCATGATGATGGTCAAACACGGTGAAAATTCTGCTCCGCCACCCAAGGCTTTGATGGATGCCATGGAACAGATCAGTCAGGAAGCAATCAAAAATGGCGCCATGGTCATTTCCGGAGGACTAGCCTCGACAGCGCAAAGCTATCGAGTTCGCCTTTCCGGCGGAAAGATTTCGGTCATCGATGGCCCCTTCACCGAAACCAAGGAGGTTGTCGGCGGCTTCGCAATCTTGAATTTTAATTCCAAAGCGGAAGCCTTGGAGTCAGCCAAGAATTTCATGGATCTTCATCGGCAGCACTGGCCGGGCTGGGAAGGCGAGACCGAAGTTCGTCAGATGTACGGACCGGAGGATTATCCTCCACGCGCATAAAACTGCACCGACACTTATGCGCGATTTGCGTGCCTAACGACCGGCTGGTTGCGCGCGCGAATTAAAGATGTTTTGATCGATGGTGGATTATGTCCACCGACATTCACCGCGCGATCGATGCCGTCTGGAGAATCGAGTCCCCCCGGCTCATTGCCGGCCTCGCGCGCATGGTGCGTGACGTCAGTCTCGCGGAAGACCTCGCACAGGACGCCCTGGTCGCCGCCCTCGAGCGTTGGCCAGAGTCGGGCATCCCGGATAATCCAGGCGCCTGGCTCATGGCCGCGGCGAAGCATCGGGCCATCGACACCTTCCGCCGAACAAAACTTCTCGAACGTAAGCACCAGGAGCTTGGCCGAGAAGTCGATGCCCGGCAGGAGGCCGCCGTGGCTGCTTTAGAATCCGCGATCGACGATCATGTTGGCGACGACCTTCTCCGGCTGATATTCGTCGCTTGCCATCCGGTGCTCATTCCAGAGGCCCGCGTCGCACTCACACTTCGCTTGCTCGGTGGATTGACCACCGATGAAATTGCTCGCGCATTTCTGGTCCCGGAACCTACCATTGCCCAGCGCATCGTGCGGGCCAAGCGCACGCTTTCTGAAAAGCGCGTTCCGTTCGAACTTCCCCGCAAGGCCGAATTGGCCGAGCGCCTGTCGTCCGTACTCGAAGTCATTTACCTCGTCTTCAACGAAAGCTACTCCGCGACCGCCGGCGATGACTTGATGCGCCCCGCTCTGTGCGAAGAAGCGCTGCGCCTCGGCCGCATTCTGGCTGAGCTGGCTCCCGCCGAACCAGAGGTTCACGGACTCGTCGCGCTCATGGAGATTCAAGCTTCTCGCGCCGCCGCGCGTGTTGGTCTCGCAGGTGAGCCTATTTTGCTGCTCGATCAAGACCGCTCCCGATGGGATCAACTCCTCATCTCCCGGGGCCTCGCCGCGCTGGAGCGTTCCCAGAAACTTGGCGGCGCGCGCGGGCCGTACACCTTACAGGCCGCCATCGCCGCGTGTCACGCGCGGGCCACCGCGGCTGGCGACACAAACTGGGCGCGCATCGCATCGCTGTACCAGGAGTTACTCGAATATTCTCCCTCGCCTGTCGTCGAACTGAATCGCGCCGTTGCCGTCGCCATGGCTTTCGGTCCCGCAGCCGGCCTTGAAATCGTTGAGACTCTCACTCAAGAACCGTCGCTCAAGACTTACCATCTCTTGCCCAGTGTCCGAGGCGATCTTCTTTCTAAACTCGATCGCAACCAGGAAGCCTGCACCGAGTTCGAACGCGCCGCCTCCTTAACCCGCAACGCCCGCGAGCGCGAACTCCTTTTGAATCGTGCTCGCACCTGCGCCGAAGCTCATCGCCAAGCAAATCCCTCCGCCACTAGCAACGCATCGCGCACCAACTAACTCACGATTCTCGTCGGTCCATTCAAGAAACGAAACCAAGCGGAGGGTGTTCCAGGCTCGTTTTTTAGCTTGGGTCTTGCTTTTGACTTTTTCTACTCTGGGTTCGACGGGCTCGCGATTGCTTCGCGCGCGTCGGCCCACATAAACTAATTGCAGTTATTGAAATAGGAGGAGCAGCATGCCATCCATCAAACAAGTGGGCTTGCAACTTGCACTGTGTGCGACGTTATTTGGTGCCGGAATAGCCGTAGGATCGCTGCGAACTACAAGCGTGGCCGCGCAAAACAAATTTGGCCAACCCAAGACCGTCCTTCATGTGGTGGTCTACAAATTCAAAGACGCTACCTCTGAGAACGACCGGCAGAAAGCGCTCGACGGCATCAAGGATTTGTCCCGCAAAATCCCCGGCGTAAAAAACATCTGGCTAAAAACCAACCGCAATCAGATCCGCGACTTCAGCGGCGTCTACGCCATCGAGTTCACCAGCCCGGAAACCGCCGCCGATTACGCGGATAGTCCCGCGCACGAAGCCTGGGCCAAGAAATGGGAAGCTCTTCGCGAGAACAGCCTATCGTTCCAAATCACCAACCCTTAAAAATACAAACCCTGACAACGCAGGCAACCGAGTTACTAGCGAACTCCAGGTGGCCTACCCTTTACGCCTTTGCTTTTTGCAAAGGGTGGGCGCTTTTCTCGCATCCCATCCCGAGCAAACCGTGTTAGTAAGAATTTTTCTCCAAAAAATAATCTCAATTCCCACTCGACCGATGGCGAACAATCCCATATCTCCGCCGAATTATGGAATCGATCGCACTATCCGGCAGCAACCGCTTGGCCCACTTTGCCATCGTCGCTAACGGAGTCACTCCATAACGCGCCTTAGGACTAGGCGCTTCAATAGCCTTCAACATAACCCGCGCGCAATCCTCCGGCGTGGTCGTCGATTTTTTTCTCGCGCTCGTAGTTCCCGAGTATGCACCCGCATAAATCTTTGCATAAGGGCCGGCAGTAATCTTCTCCGCGTACGGTTCCATCAACTCCGCGGCAATGTTCTGCAGATTGGTCATGATGTAACCAGGCTCAATGAGAATCACTTGAACTCCAAACGGATACAGCTCCAATCGCAGCGCGTTGCTCAATCCTTCCATCGCATGTTTCGTGCTGCTGTAAGGCCCATGCGTCGGTGGAGTAATAATCCCCGAAACCGAGCTAACCATCAAAATACGTCCGCGCCGCCGCGTGCGCATGTGCGGTAGAACCGCCTGCGTAACTCGCACCACGCCAAAAAAATTGGTTTCGAACTGTCGGCGCCAATCTTCCATGCGCGTGTCTTCGACGGTACTCACATAAATAATCCCCGCGTTATTGATCAGCACATCCACTGAACCAGCCTTGGAAATCAACGCCGCCACGCCGTCTTTCACCGAGGAGTCATCGCAGACATCCATATCCAGTGTTTCGAGCGGCAGCTTTTGCTGGCGCGCCAACTCATCCAGGTGCCGGCGTTTTTCTGCCGACCGGCCCGCGGCAAAAACGCGATAATCGTGCTGCGCCAGCAAGAGCGCAGCAGCTTTGCCCAAGCCGTCGGTCGCGCCGGTAATCAAAACATTTTTCAACTTTGCAGTCGTCATCGCTCCAGGCTCTCCGAATTTCCGCCATCCATTCTCCACTCGACGCACTGATTGTCGAGAATAACTTTCGCAACCGTTCGCAAAATTGAATACTCTCGATGAGTTCTTTGTGCCGATAACCGGCCACAACGCACTCAACACGGATTACTCCTAACACGGAGCTGCCATTGAATCTGGGTTCGCCCCAATTTTATTTTTTTGGGACTAATTCAGGAGGCGGGTAAAACGCAACAGCAGAAATCGCTTAGATGGATAGAGGAGTACCGAAGGATCGAAGCTCAAACCCTTACATCCGCGAGAGCTAGAAAATTATTCCCAGAAAGTCGGATCAGGGTGCTCCAGAATAAATCCCGCATCCCATGCTTCATGCCCGCGCCACACTACTTGAGCATCAGCGCGGCGCCCGCTGGCAGCATGAATAAGCTTGACGCGCTGATGTAGCCGCAGATCACCGGCCACCACCGCTTTACATCCGGAGCTGCTGATATCCACCGTCACCGCATTCACATTCTGCAGTAATGGGCCCTCGTCCCATTCCACACGCAATTTCACGTTGCTAGTCACGCGCTGGTGTCCACGCATATTCGTCCAGCGCTCTAGTAAGCTCTGCTTGACGGATTCGTCTATGATTAGGTTGCCGGCAGCCATGAACCACCTCGACAAGAACGCTTCAATGAGGAGACCTTAAAGTAGCCCCGTGAAATCGACAGGTCAATAGTACTTTTCATTAGAATGCTAATAGGAACTGTTAATAGCCCAAGTCTTTCGCTAATTCTTTGCCTGTCACACGCATAGGCTCAACAGTTAATGCGTTACTCCGGCAGGTGGTGGCACACCTTTAAATTGCAAGAGGACTCCCAGTGTAAGTTGCTAGAGGACTCTGGGTGGCCTGCCCTTTGCGTTTCTTGCTTTTTGCAAAGGATGGGCGCTTTTCCCCGATTCCATTCATCATCTTGCATCGATTCGAACACTGCAGTCGTATCTCAAGAAAAACAAAAAGGCCGCCCTGATTACTCAGAGCGGCCTTTGCAATGTAAATCCCGGCGACGACCTACGTTCCCACACAGTTGCCCGTGCAGTATCATCGGCCCGGCGAGGCTTAACTTCCGTGTTCGGGATGGGAACGGGTGTGACCCTCGCGGTATGATCACCAGGAAACTTTTAGAAATTTGA
>DATBBY010000053.1:0-21500 GCA_036270765.1 Candidatus Acidiferrum sp. | reverse complement strand
TTTCCAAAATCAAACATCTGCGCGGAAACCAGCGGCGCCGGCGCCGATGGATACCCCGTCTGCTTCTGCAAATTCAGCGTGGCGATGCGATCAGCCTTAAACACCGGATGATCGCTGCTGGAACTGACCGTGACGAAGCTGTCATCTACGTGCGGCGCCCACGCAGACGCGTCATGGTTGGTCACGCCAGTTTCGAGCGCCTGCCATGAGGCGAGCACCGCTTGCTCCGATTCGTTTTTAGGCTGGAACGGAACGCTCTTGCAAGGATTCTGGCATTCCGCAACTCCCGTGCCCGACGAGGATTGCGCCGTCTCCGCCTGGGAAACTTCGTGATACACCAGCAAGCGCCAATTCGTTCCGCGTTTAACCCACACGCGCAACACGTGGATCTTTTCACGCGCGCTCATAATCGCTACAACCTGCCCATAGTCGCGGTGTTCGATTTTTGCAGCGCTTTCGTCGCCCATCGGCGAAGTGGGCACGGAACGAACCACCTCAGCCCGCGTTATCGTTTTTCCTGACGCATTTGTCCACGTGAAGTCCGCGTCAACCAACTTGCCGATCTCCTCGCTGTCCTGCTTCGAAGCAGCCTGCACAAACGCATGATCCGCCTGGGTCACCGCCGTATCGCCGCCTTCGCCCGCCGAGCCTCTGGCACCCTTCGTCGCCGCAAACCCGTTCATTAAAGACCCGCTCAGCAAAACGAAAAACGAGACGCCAACCAGGAGACAGATAACCATGGAACGTGATGTGCGTCGTTTCATTGCTCGAAGCCTCCTGGAGATTTGCCTCCACGACACGAAAAAAAGGGCCGGCGTAATTTCTTCCGGCCCCTTTCCCAAATCAAAACCAACTTAGAACGTGAATTTCAAACCAAACTGAATCGCGCGAGCCCCGCCTGAGCCGACCACTGGATTGACGGCCGCGACGTCGGGAGTGGCGCATCCGCAGCCGAATGGGCCGACCGAGGGATCGGCAGTTGCACCGGCCCCGAAACCACTGGTCCCGCCCCAGGGATTCGCAAAGTTCGGATGATTGGTGATGTTAAACATTTCCGCCCGGAATTGCACGCCAAGCCGTTCCCTGAATTTAAAGTTCTTGGAAATGGACAAATCCAGGTTGTGAAAGCCAGTATCGCGAAAAATATTACGCCCCGAATTTCCAAAGGTGCCGAATGCTGGGGGAAGCAAAAACGACTTCCCGTTCAAGCTTGCGTAGCATCCGCCCGTTCCGCCGGCAATCGCGGAATTGAGAGACACCAGCGTAGCAGCAGTTGTGTGCGCGAGGCATCCGTTCCAGAGCGCGGTGGAGTGTGTGGCGGACAGCGGCACCGTTCCCCCGCCTGGAGATGAAATGGTGCATCCTCCCGCGCCCGGTCCAACGCAGAGAGGAATGGAATGCGATCCTCCAGATTGGAAATCTGCGGTATTACCGAAGAAATCCCAGCGATCCGCGAATTCGCCGGTACCGCTGAAATCATTACTTGTGTCAAACGCTTGCCACGGCTGCCCGCTCTGCATTGTCAAGATGCTGTTGACCTGCCAGCCCTCGAGCAGTTGGGCAAACGATTTGATATTCGGAAAAGAGTATGTAACTGAAAGCGTAAAACGGTGCCGGATGTCAAAATCGCTGTTGCCATATTCACCATTGGGGTTAAGGCTGTCTTTAGGCAGGTACTGATTCCAATTGTAGGACTGATTATCGAGCGCATGCGCGTACGTATAGCCCACGATAAGATCCAAACCGTGGTAATTACGGCCAGTAAAGGTAGTTTGCAAACCGTTGTAATTTGACCGGTAGATGTTCGAATAGTAGTTGATGAATTCCAGGTACGGAAACTTTGCGTAGAACGGACGGGTAACCTGATTATTGGGACTTGAACCGAGCGCGGCTTGGTTAATGTCTTGGATGCCCGTCAACTTCGAACCATGATTACCGACATAAGCGATATCCAAAGACAACTTACCCGAAAAAGCATGCTGCATTCCTAAAGTCCAGGTAGTGACAAACGGCGTCTTGTAATTACGGCTCATCGCGAAGATATCGCACGGCCCGGCATCTGTGACGCCGCCTACGGTTAGGCCGTCGCCGCAAGCCACTTGTTGCACCAGGTTGGCAGGATAGACTGTCGCACCACCTTTGGCTGAGCCATTCCAATTCAGTTGCGAAGGCCCGAGCGTGATGCCGGACGCCACGATGTTGCCAATCCCTGGCGTCGTCACCCCGTTAACCTGAATTGCGGCACCCGTAGGAACCACATTGGCTCCCAGGGTGACCGTGTTTTGGGTGTCCTGTTGCGAGAGGAACGTGCTCATGGAAAGCAAATCATAGACGATACTGCCGCCGGCCCGAATCACCGTGGTTCCGTTACCGGTAACGTCCCACGCGACCCCAATGCGTGGAGCAAAATTCCAGGGATCCTTCTTGTACAGTGAGCTGATGTTCTTTCCTACTTGTTCGAGACCGACAGAAGGCTCAAAGTTTCCCAGCTGATTGTTGGCTTCCGACGGTACGCCCTGCAGTTCATAACGCAAACCCAGATTAAGCGTCACGCGTTTCGAAATGCGCCAATCGTCTTGAATGAAACCCGCAAACATCTCTTGGGTCATGTGCCGGACGGGGTCGCCAGCCAAAAGGGCCGCACTGTTTGGTGTGCCGGCCAGAAAGCTCTCCAGCGGCGTTTCGCCGGCAAAGTCGAAGTTTTTCTGGAATCGAATACGTCCGCGCCCTCCGCGAAAAGTTCCTTGGTTCACTTTATCTACGCGAAATTCAGCTCCGAATTTCAGCGCATGCTTTCCATGGAGATTCGAGACTTGGTCCACGAAATCGTAGACGTTATCCGGCCCGACCAACTTGGGGAAATTATGAAAGCCTCCAAGTTCCGTGAAACCGTCAATCCTGACGTTGGGCACTCCCTGCAGGATCGGATTGGTAACACCGGTGTTGATCGGATTGGGCGAGGTAGCGTTCGCAGGTACGATGGTCAGAAGATACCGCGTATAGCCGATTCTCAGGTCATTCGACCATGTCGCGCTAGGCGTCCACGCCCAGTGTCCGGCGGCCGCCTGCGCCCGCGAGTGAATAACTGTCCCGTATTCTGGCAATAACTCCGGCGAATCCTCGGCGGTGATATTGTCGTTGCCCAGGAAGTATGACCCGCTAATTGAATGATGGTCATTCAAGTGATAGTCCACTTTTCCGAGCCCGTTCCGCGACGAGTCGACATCCGGAAAGCCCCCGTTAATCGTTTTAGCTGGAGAGGCGTTTGGCCCGTAGGCTCCCCCGGTACAGCCCGTGTATGGCGGGGCCAGGGAGGCCGGGCATCCAAGTAGGCCGAGGCTCTGAGAGCTGAAGGGGATTCCCTGCGCCGCCAATCCCGCCAAGGCATCGGGAACGCTTATGGATGGATCGCCAACGGAAATTGTCGTGGGCGCGTTGACTTGGATCGAATTGCCCACGTTGTACGTACGCGCTTCATACGCGCCAAAATAAAAGAGCTTGTCTCTAATGATGCGTCCGCCGGCGCTCCCGCCATACTGTTCCAGTTCCACTGGAGTCTTGGCTTGAAGACTGCCATCCGAGTTGAAGTGATTAAAGAAATTGCGTGCATCAAAGGAATCGGAGCGGCCGAACGCATAAGCCGATCCGTGAATATCATTCGTTCCGGACTTTAGTCCTACGCTCGTAATTGCGCCAGGCTTCCAACCGAATTCCGCCTTGGGATTCACCTGGGTGTTGAATTCCTGAATGGCATCAATGGGCAAAATCGTGGCAGCATCGCCAGCAACGGCGGCCGCGTTCGTTACGCTAAAACCCATGAAAGCTTCATCGTTGCTCAGTCCATCGACAAGGTAGCTGGTGTCCTCGGGACGCGCCCCATTCGTCGTTTGCGTCCAAGGGCCACCGCCCGGGTACACCGTCGTTCCGGGCCGCAAGGTAAGCAGGTTCTGATAATTGCGGCCGTTCAGAGGCAAACCGTTAATGATTTCATTGCTTAGGGTGCCGCCCAAAGTCGTCGTGGTGGTATCCACCATGGGCACTTCTTCGGTCACCGTAACGACTTCGCTTTGCGACCCAGTCTGGAGTGCCGCATCCACCCGCACTTCTTTGCCGACTTCCACCAGGATGTTCTGGCGCTCAAACACTTTGAAACCCCTGGACTCTACCCGCACTATAAATGTACCAGGCGTCAAGTCTGATGCAACGTACTCCCCGGCCTGGTCGGTGGTCACGGTTTTCGAAATTCCACGCGCCACGTCGGTGACCGTTACCGTGGCCCCCACCACGTTTCCGCCGGATTGGTCGGTAACCGCCCCAAGGATCTCTCCGTTGCTGCCTTGGCCACACACCTGAAAACTACCTGCGAGCAACGCCAGGAGCGCGAACAGGGGGCGAACGCCCATCAAGGCGAGCATCGAGCGAAATCGCTTCATTTTTGCAGTATTCGAGACCATAAGGACATCACCCTCCTGAAACGGTATAGCGGCTATACCATTCAATCTCGAGCGATGTCAAGCAAATCCTTGATATTCAGCATCAAAAGAATCGATTTTACAAGGATTTTACAGGGTGTCTTGGCATAGTGGTCAGACCACGACCGTGCCTAGGTCGCGCTTCTATAACCCCGCAATTGAACTCCGGATCGAGAGGTTAGGGCTTTTTGGGTGTGGTTGGCGCCGGAGCTGGCTGTTTGGCCGGGGGCACTTGGGCGGGCGGTTGGCCGCTTGGAGGTTGCCCTCCCGAGGCCGGAGTCGAGCTTGGACTGGTGAGTGGCGCCTTTGGCGTCGGAGCTGGTTTCGCGGGCTGTGAGACTTTTTGCAATACCGAGCCGCCTTGTTCCACGGCTTTATCCGTTCTCAGTACCAGCGCAAGGGCACAGACCATGAACATAATCGCGCACCAGGTGGTGGCCTTGGACAAGACGTTCGCGGCACCGCGTGGCCCGAAGGCGGTTTGGCTGCCGGCCCCACCAAACGCGCCTGCCAGATCAGCGGCTTTGCCGCTCTGCAGCAATACCACGACAATTAGTACCATGCAGTTGATCACGAAGAAGCCAGTTAGCAGCCACCCGGCGTATCGAAAGCCTATGGTGACAATCCCCATTCCTATCAACAACGCTATCGTCCATTTCATCCAAACTGGCATTCGTTTTTCCTTGCCGCGCAGCGTCTAGCTTATGTTATTGCGTCAGCGAATATTATTTTGACTCAGGGCCTTTGCGGCCCGTGTTTATTGAGGTTTCGAGCCCTTCACTATAGCGGCAAAAGACTTAGGCTCAACACTCGCCCCACCAACCAGTGCCCCGTCCAGCTCTTCCTGGGCCATCAGCCCCTGAATATTGTCCGGTTTGACGCTGCCGCCGTAAAGAATACGCAAAGCTGCCGCGTTTTCCGGTGAATATCGCTTCGCTACGCACTGACGCAGGTAACGGTGCGATGCAGCGGCAATTTCAGGAGTAGCCGTGCGACCGGTACCAATCGCCCATACTGGCTCGTATGCCATCAGAATACGGGAGAATTCTTCAGCGGTCAACGCGCCGGGACCATTACTCAGTTGAACTTCGCAAACCCGCTCGGTGTGGCCGGCTTCGCGTTCGGCAAGGGTTTCACCGACACAAACAATAGGTGTCAGCCCAGCCGCAAGCGCGGCTTTAGTTTTTTTTGCCACCATCTCATCCGTCTCGCCAAATATCTGCCGCCGCTCCGAGTGCCCGATGATGGCGTAGCGGCATCCAGCTTCCTGGAGCATCGTTGGCGAGACTTCACCGGTAAAAGCTCCTTCCTTTTCCCAGTACACGTTTTGTCCGCCAATACTGATTTTAGTGTTTTTTGTCGATTCGACGGCCGCCGGGATAGACGTAAACGGAGGCGCCACCACGATGTCGCAATAGTTGGCATCCGCGATTAGCGGAGCAAACGCCGCAAAAAATGCGCGTGTGTCGGCAATGGTCTTGTACATTTTCCAATTGCCGGCGATCACCCGACGCCTCATCGAATTGTCCTCACGCACATGGGTGCTTTTTATTTCTCAGTAAGCGCTTCCACGCCCGGAAGCTTGCGCCCGCCGAGAAATTCCAGGGAAGCTCCGCCACCGGTGGAAATATGCGAAATCTTATCCGCGACTCCGGATTGGTGGACCGCGGCAACCGAGTCCCCGCCCCCAACAATGGAGGTCGCGCCGCTATCGGTGGCACTGGCCACAGCTTTGGCGATGGCCAGGGTGCCCTTTGCAAACGCCGGCATTTCGAATACTCCCATGGGGCCGTTCCACACAATCGTTTTCGCCTTGGCAATTTCCGCCGCGTACAACGCAATCGTCCGCGGTCCAATATCAAGTCCCATTTGATCGTCCGGCATTTCTCCCACGTCTACCACTTTCGCGGGCGCGTCCGCTTTGAACTCTGGCGCAATCACGTTATCGACCGGCAGCAGGAATTTGAAATTCCGGACACGCGCGTCGTCGAGGATTTTTTTAGCTAAATCCAGTTTTTCGTTTTCTACTAGGGATTTCCCGATAGTCTTGCCTTGCGCTTTCAGAAATGTGTAGGCCATCCCGCCGCCAATCAGCAGCACGTCGGCAATCTTCATCAAATTTTCGACCACTTCGATCTTGTCGCTGACTTTGGCGCCGCCAAGAATCGCCACGAAGGACCTCTCCGGATTGCTGATCGCCTTCCCGAGATACGCCAATTCTTTTTCCATCAGCAGCCCGGCCGCCGATTGCTCCGCGAAATGAGTTATACCCACGACCGAAGCATGTGCGCGGTGCGCCGAACCGAAGGCGTCACAAACAAACAGGCCATCGCATAACGCAGCGAGCTGTTTCGAAAAACCCTGATCGTTTTTCTCTTCTTCGGCATGGAAGCGCACATTTTCCAGCAATAACACCTCGCCGTCTTTAAGTGCTCTGCTCTTTGCTTCCGCGTCCTCGCCAACGCAGTCGTCCGAAAACGCAACACGCTTTCCCAAAAGTTCCTCAAGCTTCTTGGCAGCCGGCTTCAAAGAATATTTTTCATTCCGCGCGCCTTTCGGACGCCCCAGGTGCGAGGCCAAAACAATTCGCGCGGCTCGGTCAATCGCCAGCCGCAAAGTCGGAAGCGTTTCCCGAATGCGGGTGTCGTCCGTTACCACGTCATCTTTCAACGGCACGTTAAAATCCACACGCAAAAACATGCGCTTTCCGCGCAGATCAAGATCCTTGATCGTCAGTTTGGCCATAATTTGAAATCCGCAACAAAAATTAAAATTTTGCGGCCATGAATTTAACCAGGTCGCGGCAGCGGCAGGAATAGCCCCATTCGTTGTCATACCAAGCGAGAACTTTTACGCAGCGGTCTCCCACTACTTTGGTATATCCGGAATCCACAATGGACGAATTCGGATTTCCCTTGAAATCCGCGGAAACCAGCTCTTCCTCGGTGTAAGCAAGAATCCCTTTCATCGCGCCGTTGGCGGCCGCTTTCAATGCCGCGTTCACCGACTCCACCGTAGCCGACTTGTCAACGAACACCGTCAGGTCCACAACGCTGACGTTCGGTGTGGGCACCCGCATGGCGTAGCCGTCGAGCTTCCCTTTCAGTTCCGGGATAACCAGGTGCAACGCTTTGGCCGCCCCAGTTGAACTGGGAATCATGTTGATCGCCGCGGCACGCGCCCGCCGTAGGTCCTTGTGCGGCAGATCCAAAAGCTTTTGATCGTTGGTGTAGGAGTGAATGGTGGTCATCGTCCCGCTGTGAATGCCAAACGTTTCTTGCAAAACCTTCGCGACCGGCGCCAGGCAATTCGTGGTGCAGGAAGCATTCGAGACCACGTTGTGTTTCGCCGGGTCGTAGGTTTTGTCATTCACGCCCAGGACAAAAGTAGCGTCGGGACCGTCGGCCGGAGCCGAAATAATCACTTTCTTGACCGTGCCACGCAGATGTTTCTTGGCGTCGGCGCACTTGGTAAAAAGTCCCGTCGATTCCACCACAATGTCCGCGCCCACCGAAGGCCAATCAATTTCCCCCGGATCTTTGGTCTTGAAAACCTTAAAACTCTTGCCCTCCACGCTGATGGTGTCATCGGTATGCGTAACTTTATGGTGCAGGTTGCCCAAAACGGAGTCGTATTTCAGTAGATGCGCCAGGGTCGCCGCATCGGTCACATCGTTTACCGCCACGAATTGAATGTCTTTGTCGTCCAAAGCGGTGCGCATGATGTTGCGCCCGATGCGCCCAAACCCGTTGATTCCAACTTTAATCGCCATTCTTCCTCCGTGCGGGATAAACAAAAGGCGGCCAACTCTAAATGAAAATCGGCCGCAAGTAGAACAGGGAATGCTATGGGCAGGCTTGTCAAAAGTCAAACGCTGCGATTAGTCGCGTGGTCTTTTTTGGAACCGAGCACCGAACCTTTC
Organism: Candidatus Acidiferrum sp.; assembly: GCA_036270765.1. Taxonomy (GTDB): domain Bacteria; phylum Acidobacteriota; class Terriglobia; order Acidiferrales; family UBA7541; genus Acidiferrum. The sequence continues at coordinate 13,106 of DATBBY010000053.1, read as the reverse complement.
CTTATTCGGGACAAACTTTCGAGGCAGAAGAAAAACAGTTCTCTACCACCCAGGGTGTGAGCTACCTAATCGATTATGAGGCCAGACACTTATCTCAAACGCTCAGAGCCCATGATTTGCACTCCTCGATCAGCTTTGGCACACATTCTGCTCACATTGCTCGGCACGACAGAACGGATAATTTGAACACAATAGTAATAAGAGGACATTAATATTTAGTAATCAAAGGGAACAATTACGATTTATTAAAGTTTAGCGCCGCGACCGAATCATGCGTAACTGTTACCAACGTCCGCGCTAAGTACTCCAAGAATTTTCGTAGTACACATCCTGCAAGAGCGTTCCTGTAGCAACAAGCTGCGCTCGACGCTCTCAACGCCTATAACAGCATCTCTCCCGCATCACGCCCCGGCGGCATCGATCCCAGCGCCGGCCAACTCGGTGCACAGGTCCTTGCTCCAGGCATATACAAAGCAGCGAGTGGCTCATATATTCTCACTGGCTCAGACCTGACCCTCGATGCCCAAGGTGACACCAACGCCATCTGGATCTATTTTCGCGATACATGTGAAGGTGTGAACTTGGTTTTGGACCCCGTGCTCGGAGTTGCGTCCCTCTAAAAATCTCCATTAGCGAAAACAACGTGGAGTGCCTCACCCTTCGGTTCTAAGGGTGCAGATTTTGACTTGGCCGTTGGCGTGGTATAGGCGAAACGCAATGCGCTGCGGCGATTCTACGGATCGGGTTATTGGCTCTTGCAGTTGAATTCTTCTTAATTCGCGATCTGCCTAAACCGCGAACTGGACTTCCCGCCGTTCCTCTCCTCTTGACAATCATAGGGAGAGTTGTATTCTTCCTCTTGATCCTCAGGAGGAATGCAGGAATGCCTTCCATGCCGGAAAAACCAGGTGATCTCGTTCAAGGCACCCTCGACATGCTCATCCTGAAAACCCTGGCCCTCCAACCCATGCACGGCTATGGCGTCGCCGTCCGCCTCGAACAAATGAGCCAAGGTGTTTTTCGCCTCAATGCAGGTTCCCTGTTCGTTGCCTTCCAGCGGCTGCAACGGGCAGGACTGATCAAAAGCGAATGGAAAGCCACCGAGAATAGCAGGCGCGCAAAGTATTACGCCCTGACAGACCAAGGACGAAAAAGACTCAACAGCGAAAAACGAGAATGGGGAAAACAAGTGGCCGCCATCGCCAGAATCCTGGAGGCCTCGTAAGCAAACCATGTCATTACTGCCAATTATGTTCGGCGGTCTTCGATCGCTCTTCCGAAAGAAGCGCGGCGAAAAGGAATTAGATGAAGAACTGCGCGGCTTCCTCGACATGGCGGCCGAAGAAAAGATGAAGCAGGGCACGAGCCGCGAAGAAGCGCTGCGGTCCGTGCGACTGGAACGCGGCAGTCTCGAAATTTCCAGGGAAGTCGTGCGCTCTTCCAGCTGGGAATCGATTGTCGAAACCTCCTGGCAGGATTTGCGCTTCGCCGCCCGCACACTGCGCAAATCTCCAGGCTTCGCCTCCATCGCTATTCTTACTCTTGCCCTCGGCATTGGCGCGAACACCGCGATCTTCAGCGTGGTGCAAGGCGTCCTTTTAGCGCCTTTGCCATACCACGAGCCTGATCGACTCGTCGTAGTTTTGTTAAACAATCTTCGTCTGAAGAGTCCCACTTATCTTTCTTATCGCGATTTTATGGATTGGGAACGCGCTGCCCTACCCTTTGAAAAAATGTCCGCGTTCGCTTGGCGCAGTTTCGATTTGTCCAGCCCCGGAAATCCTGAACATCTTGAAGGCAGTGAAATTTCCTCGAGCTTCTTCTCTACCTTCGGTGTTGGGCTGGCGCTGGGACGTGAATTTTCCACGGAAGAAGACCGCAACGGCGGCGCGCCAGTCACCATCATCAGCAACGGTCTGTGGCGAGACCGGTTCGGCGGCAACGCATCAGCACTCGGCAAATCTATCGTCCTGAATGGTGTGGAAACCACCGTCGTCGGAGTACTCCAGCCGGGTTTTCGATTTGGCACGGACTACGCCGATGTCTATATTCCGATCGGTCAGCGGAAACTCGCAGACGCCAACGATCGCCTAGCTCATGACGTCGAGTGCGTCGCTCGCTTGAAACCCGGCGTCAGCCTCAGCCAAGCCAACGCACAGATGAACGCCATTCAGGAAAATATTGATCGCCTCAATTCCGAGAGCGAGCAGGGGTTGGGAATTAAGATCCTTCCGGCCAAAGAGCCGCTCGTAGGCGATGTACGCGGCACCCTTCTGCTCTTGCTGGGAGCGGTCGGTGTGGTGTTGCTGATCGCCTGCGCGAACGTGGCTAATCTTCTGCTTGCCCGTTCGGCGCCGCGCACGCATGAATTCTCGATTCGCGCAGCTCTCGGCGCAGGCCGCGGACGTATTGTGCGCCAGCTAATCACCGAAAGCGTACTTCTTTCGGTTCTGGGTGGTGTGCTGGGTTTGGCGGCAGCAGAATGGGGACTCAAGGCGGCGTTGGCAACGTTGGCCGCGGATTTGCCTCGCGGCGACAACATCCACCTGAACGCTTCTGTACTTTTCTTCGCAATGGGCCTTTCGCTTGGGGTCGGTATTCTGTTTGGCTTGGCGCCCGCTCTCAGGAGTTCCAAGGATCTGCAACCCACGCTCAAGGAGGGAGGTCGCGGATCAACAGGCCGGCACCACCGAACCCAGAGTGCTCTCGTAGTCGTTCAAATAGCTCTGACTCTGGTTTTACTGGCAGGTGCCGGATTGCTCTTCCGCACCATCCAGCATTTGTGGAAAGCGGATCTCGGCTTTGAATCGCAACACGTTCTAACCTTTCAAGTAGGGCTCTCGCCTTCAGCGATCAAGACCGGCGCAGATGTGCGCTACGCCTATCAGCGGTTGCTCGACCGCATCCGCCAGATTCCCGGCGTTCAGGGCGCGGAAATTACCACCGAAGTGCCGATGACTCATCAAATGAACGCCATCCCCTTCTGGGTTGACTCGCACCGTCCCGCTTCTGTCGCCGAGGCACCGCGCACGTTGGGATTTATAACCGGCCCCGATTTTATACAAGTGATGAACATCCCGCTCATTCGCGGCCGTTTCATCAGTCAACAAGACACCGTCAACTCGCCACTAGTCGCGGTGATTGACACAGAGCTGGCGCGAACTTATTTCCCGGGTAAAGATCCCATCGGCCGCACCATAACTTTTCCCCAGGTCGGCGACTATCGAATCATCGGCGTTGTGGGCCACGTGCAACACTGGCAAGTGGGTTACTCCAGCCCTTTCACGCAAAACCAATCCTTCGTTTCTATTTATCAAATTCAGGATCGCTGGATGACCAGCATTGATACATGGACATGGGTCGTGCTTCGTACCCCGCTGGAAGCCTCAATCGTACTGCCCGAGATCAGAAAGGCAGTGCATGCGGCGGGGAGCGATCAGACCATTTACCATACGCAAACCATGCCCGAGATCGTTTCCGAATCCATGGCGCCGCAACGATTCCCGTTGATTGTCGTCGGTAGCTTTGCAACTTTGGCCTTGCTTTTGGCCTCCATCGGAATTTATGCCCTCATCTCCTATTCGGTGACGCAGCGCGTGCACGAGATCGGGATTCGCATGGCGCTCGGGGCCGAGAAGCGCGACGTCTTTCGCATGGTCGCCGGCCAAGGCCTTACCCTGACCTTCGCGGGCCTCGCCATCGGGGTAACCGCCGCGCTGATTCTTACGCGCCTTCTCCTGAGCTTCGCGAGTCTGCTCTATGGAGTTGGCGCAAGCGACCCCGCGACGCTCGCAAGCGTTTCGGCTGTGCTCATCGCCGTCGCCGTTGTGGCCTGTTACCTCCCCGTCCGCCGCGCCATGCGCGTCGACCCCATCGTGGCTTTAAGGTACGAGTGACTCATGGCTCTTCTGCGAAACGTGGCAACCGGACTTCGATCGCTATTCCGAAAGAAGCGCGTCGAAACGGAATTAGACGACGAGTTGTGCGGCTTCCTCGACATGGCCGCCGAAGAAAAGATGAAGCGGGGCATGAGCCGCAAAGAAGCCCTGCGCTCCGTGCGCCTGGACCACGGGAGTCTCGAATTTTCCAGGGAAGTCGTGCGCTCTTCCAGCTGGGAATCGATTGTCGAGACCTCCTGGCAGGATTTGCGCTTTGCAGCGCGTATGCTCCGCAAATCTCCAGGCTTCACCTCCGTAGCTATTCTTACTCTGGCCCTCGGTATCGGCGCTTCAACTTCCATTTTCTCGGTGGTAGACGCCGTGTTGTTCCGCCCTCTTCCCTTCCCAAATCCCGAACAAATCGTTCGGGTCTGGGAACAGTCCCCTGACGGCCATCGCATGAACCTGGCGGACCCAAATTTCGACGACTTTCTCGCCCAGAACAATACCTTCGATAGTCTCGCCGTCTATGGCTTCGGCCTGTCGTCCGTCTCCGGTGGCAGCGAACCGGTACGTCTCGACATCGCCGTCGTCTCCCGCGATTTCTTCAAGGTCCTTGGCGTCGAGCCTGTTCGCGGCCGCGCGTTTGCTCCCGACGAGCAGCGTCTCCACGGCGCTCCGGCAGTAATCGTGAGTCACAGCTACTGGCAAAGATATCTTGGCGGCGAGTCCGACTTGTCGCACTTCCATCTGTCAATGGAAGGCCGCGTTTATCAAGTCGTTGGCGTTATGCCCAGGGGATTCGATTTTCCCGCCGGCGTGGCGGCCTGGATTCCCCGCGAGTTGGACTCTGAAACTCCCAGCCGCACCGCGCATAATTGGCGTGGCGTCGGCCGTCTACGCGACGGCGTCACCGTCGCTCAGGCGCGCGCCAATCTCGGCGCCATTGCGCGGCGCATTCGGGATCAGTACGGCAAAGAAGTTGATCTCGACGACGCTGCGGTCGTCCCCCTGTCTGACGCAATGGTAGGAGATGTACGCACTGCTCTCCTCACCCTTCTCGGAGGCGTCGGCCTCTTGCTTCTCGTAGCGTGTGCCAACGTCGCCGGTTTGCTTCTCGTGCGCACTTCCGCTCGCCTCAAAGAACTGGCTGTCCGTGCAGCTCTCGGCGCCGGGCGTGGCCGTTTGGTTCGGCAGTTCCTTGCCGAGTCCTTCGTCCTTTCCTTCGCTGGAGGCGCACTCGGAATTTTAATTGCTGTTTGGGCAGTGAAGATAATCCCCGCAATCCTTCCTGCGAACTTGCCGCGACAACAAGGCATCGCGATCAACACGCCGGTTCTGTTGTTCGCGTTGGCCGCAACTATAGCCGTCGCCGTTTCGCTCGGACTTTTTACCGCTTGGCGCGCCGGCGGAGGAGATCTAAACGAAACTTTGAGCGCTGGCGCTCGCACTTACACAGGAACGTCCGGCAGCCAGCGCTTTCGCGGCGTCCTGGTGATCGGCGAAATCGCGACCACGCTGGTTATTTTGGTCGGAGCAGGCCTTCTCGGCCGTAGTTTCTTGCGGCTTATTTCCACCAGCCCCGGCTTTAGTCATGGAAATCTGATCACCATGGAGTTTTCCCCGCCAATTCCGCAGGGAAAATGGGGCATCGATCAGTCAGCCATCGCGCGACAAGTACATCTGATGGATGATGTATTGGCCCGCCTCGGCGCGCTTCACGGCGTCCTATCCGTCGGTCTATCTGGAGCCATCCCGGTCGCTGCCGGCGACAATCTCGCTGACGGTGGATTTCTAATTCTCAATGGCCAAAAGTCGCCCACCAATTTCGACGAATGGGCGCACATTGCGCAAAACCCTTCGAAGGTCGGACATGCTTTGTATTGCGTCGTCGGCGAAGGTTACTTCCGCACCTTGGGAATTCCCCTGATCCGCGGGCGCATTTTCGCCGATCAGGACAACCTCAATTCGCTTAACGTCGCGGTCATCAGTCAGTCCCTGGCTCGCCAGCAATGGCCAGCTCAGGATCCCGTTGGGCAAATCATCAATTTCGGCAATATGGACGGCAACGTGAAACCGCTCACCATCGTTGGCGTCGTTGGCGATGTGCGCGCCGAAGGCCTGGATCGTCCCCCGAGCTCCATTATTTATGTGAATTACCGTCAGCGCGGCCTGAACGCCAATTCCTCGCCCACCATCGTCATGCGTGCCGCCGCACCCACTACCGAAATACTTTCTGCCGCGCGCGGCATCTTCCGCGATCTTGCTCCGGACGCCCCCGTCAAATTCTCCACTTTCACCGAGGAAATGGGCGGCTGGCTCGCGGCACGCCGTTTTCTGCTTCTACTAGGAGGGCTTTTTGCCGTCGTCGCCCTGGTCCTTGCCGCGCTCGGCATCTACGGTGTCGTGGCCTTTTCGGTTACGCGCCGCACACAGGAGATTGGCATCCGAATGTCCTTGGGCGCCGGCCGTGACAACATTTTGCGCTTGGTGCTAGGTGAAGGCGCGCGCATCGCAGCGTTCGGCGTAGTAATCGGCATTGCCGCATCGCTGGCCATTACCCGCCTCATATCCACTCTGCTCTTCGGCATCAGCGCCACAGACCCCTTGACGTTTGTCGCTGTCGCCATCCTGCTCTCTGCCGTCGCCTTCTTCGCCTCCTACATCCCCGCTCGCCGCGCCACCCGGGTCGATCCCCTCGTAGCTCTGCGCTACGAATAAATCATGGTTCTTCGAACCACAACGAACCGTGAAAATAAACTCAAGAAGGAGGTATGTTGAAGCGCGGCTCGTGGACGAAGGCCGAGCTATTCTGGCGCGATTGGAGCCCGAGTCCGAGTACGAATATGACCTGGACGTTGATAGGCACAACGAACTGTTGCCTCTGTCACAAGACAGAGAGCACGCTAAGGAATTTCGATAATTTGCTGACGTCCTCCGCTTGGCGGAAGGAGGCTGGCGATGCAGGTTGTGCATGAAGTGTGTTGTGGTTTGGATGTTCATAAGAAGAGTGTCACGGCGTGGGTGCTGTGGCCTGCTGGGAGACGGCGGCAGACAACAGTGGGGCTTTTGGCGGGATTTTTCAGCTTACGCCAGTATCACACCATGCAATGCAACGGATATCAGATCCTAAGGATGAATGGATATGAAGTGGTTATCGCTAATCCAAAGAACGATTTGATGAGTCGTGGCTCAGTAACTTCGTTCGCCGTTAAATGTCCCTACATAACCGGGTACACCAGCAGTGAGGATATGTCGGCAGATACAGACCCGGTTGACGGGTATTTTCTTATAGACACGGCCACAGGAACAGTGACGGATGGTCTCAGTGAGACCGCCTGGAGGCAAAGACTTTCCGAACTACATTGGGAAAACATCAAGATGCGTCCACCTTGGTAAGCGAGTAAGCATCAACTCCAAACCGGAAGTTTTCTTTTATCTGTGCTTGATGACACGTGAGGATTTTTGGCTTACTGCGGGTATTGTTTGACGCTGGTTACGCGTGTTCCAGTGAAACGCACGAACACGGTTTTTGACGGGGGCTGGCCGTAAATCCAGTCCTCGATGTCGTTGCCTTCGGCGTCACGCTCGCGGACTTTGTGCTCCGGCTTGCCAATCGCTGCAACCACCTCGTCGCGGTCCATGCCCACGACGGCGATTCGTTCCTGAATCGCTTTTTTCATTTCGACGGGAAGAGTGTCAACCCATTGCACCGAGGCCGAGCGTTGCTTCGTAAAGTCCAGAAACGGCGCCAGCAGTTTCTTCAGATCATCAGGAGACAAATCCGGAACCGGCTTGCCGAATTCAAGAAACAGCGTGCTTCCCAAGCCGGGCTGCATTCCTGGAGGGCCCGAATCCTGTGGAGTTGTTGTGGTTGTTCGAGTGGTCGGGATACCGCCCGTCTCTAGATGAATCCGATCGCGCAGGCGCTTCTTGCCTCGGCCGCCGCCATTTAAATCCACGATGATTTGCTTCTCGTGAAATTCCAGCTTGGTGATCTGAACGTGATCGCCGGTACTCACTGCGGCGCCGTGGGTAGCCACTTGGCGGTCAAGCATGTCGAAATCCGCGGGCTGTCCGATATGCACAATGAAACCATCTTTGCCGGCAGGCAGGGGCTTGAGGGCTCTCGCAAATTCGCCGGACACATAACGGATCAGATTCAGCCTCGAATTATCCTGCAGCGAGGTATTGTTGGCGCCGTTTTGGGATTTGTCCTGCGCGTTCGATGGATTCTGCTGATCGCTATTGGATTCGTCATTTCCGAACAGGGGAATTTCGCCGCCGGGAAGCGTTCCCAGATTGGAGCTTGCGGGCGGGCGCAGCCTATTTGCCTGCGGCACATCCGCATCCGCAAACAGCAGGAACGTCAAAGCTAGAGCTAAAATCGTCATCCGTCAGAGTTCCAACCGGCGGGGCAATCCGGGCCAGTTTACCTTAACTCTTATTCTATAATGCGAAAAGCTCGCTGAACAGCCAGATGCTGGGCCAGCCTTATCCTTTCGCTTAACTGTCCTAAAGGGCTATTCCCTTCTGGATTGACGGAGGTTCCTGCACAGCGGGCGTTCCTGCCTCAGTCACGGCTTGCCTGCCCACCTGCCTAAGGCAGGAATACTGTCGGCACCGAAGGTACCCGCAGGTTATCTAGGCTTTATTCTGGCAGTGGGCGGTCGGTCATGCCAAGCCTACATGCCTAGGCGCATCGGCAGCCTGCGTAAGAGGCAAGCAGCACGAACGCTCGACCCACGCAACAACCTTTTATCGGGAGATTACTTGAACGCCTTGGCGGTCAATCTTCACCGGGAGCACTTCCGCACCCGCGTCTCGGATGCTGGCCTCTACTCGCTGGCGCGCGTCCGGTTCAATGAGCAGGACCACGCACCCTCCGCCGCCAGCCCCGCAAACTTTGCCGGCCAGCGCGCCTTTTTTGCGGGCTCCTTCAATGACGCGGTCCACTAATTTCGTCGATATGGTCGGCAAATTTCTTTTGCGAAAGAACCATTCTTCACGCATCAGCCGCCCGGCTTCGTCCCAGTCCGTGGCCTCCAGCGCCACACGCAACAGCTGCGCAACCTTGGAGATTTTCTCCATGCTGTTTTGCACCGCGAGCTTACCGTTGATGTGCGCTTTAAAAACTTCCCAATTATTGATGCCATGCTGCCGTGGCTTGCCGGTGTAGCAGACCACGATGCGTCGTTCCAGCTCATCCAGATTCAATCGCAACTCCACGCGATGTTCTCCACCCGCAGGCAGCTCGATGGCCGCCGCGCCTCCAAAAGCCGGAGGATAGTGGTCCTGCGTTCCAGTGGGCACGCAGATTACTACCGCCTCCGCGTCGCGGCTGATATGAATCCAATCCTCCTTACTCTTCCCCGCTCCGGTGAAGCGATCCAGCGCCGCGCAGATCGCCACCGCCATCGCGCTGGAGCCGCCAATGCCCGCACCCGCCGGAGCTTCGGAGTCGGTCGTGAGAGTGAATCCTCCGGGGGGGCGAAAGAACTTCACAATTTCGGCGAGCAGCGGAAGTCGATAGCGTCCAGCTTTTGCAAGCTCAGTGAGCGAACTGAAACTCTCGTCACGCTTGGTGTCGCGGGAGACTAGCTTGATTTGTTCATCGCCTGGACGATTGGTTTCTATTACACAGGAAGCGTAGCGTGAAATCGCCACGTTTACCGTTAGCGCTCCGGGATGAAAGAGGTACAACGGCCAAATATCAAGAGTGGCTCCAGCCAGATCGACGCGGGTTGGCGCCTTGGACTCGATAATCATGTTTGTCCTTGGAAAAAAGACGACGGGCTATTTTAACGTTGCGGCGAGTTGTCGCCCCAATTTAGTTCAGTGAATGTGACGTGAATTACTTTGCGCCCGAAATACCGCGGGCGCGGAACATCAGTTGCGGGCCATCTTTCTTTTCTTGTGCCAGCGCTATATTAGGCTCGAAGCAACGCCGGCAGCGCGCTTCGTAAATGCCGGTCGCGCCCACCACTACCAGCTCTTCGCTTTCCACCAGCCGTTGCGTGTGCACCGCGGGATTGCCACAGCGAACGCAAATGGCCAGCAACTTGGTGATCTCTTCGGCGATTGCCAAGAGCCGCGGCATGGGTTCAAACGGTCGGCCAAGGTAATCGGTGTCCAGGCCTGCGACGATCACGCGCTTGCCGAGATTCGCGAGCTTGGTGCAAACGTCCACCACTTCTTCCCCCAGAAATTGCGCTTCATCGATGCCGATAACTTCGGTGCGTGGTTGCACCTTGTCCATGATTTCCGAAGCCCTGGTGACGTTGTCCGACGCGATGCCCAATCCGGAGTGCGACACAATTTCACTTGCCGCGTAGCGCTGGTCGATGGACGGCTTGAAGATCTGCACGCGCTGGCGCGCAAATTCCGCCCGGCGCAAGCGGCGAATGAGCTCTTCGCTCTTGCCCGAGAACATTGGGCCCACTACCACTTCAATCCAACCCATGTTGCCTTTGACGATGTCCATGCCGGTTAGCCCTTCCGTTCAACTCTTGCTCTGATTATCTCATCAAAACGCTTTCATCAAAACTTAACTGCCGGACGCTCAGCTGGCAGCGCGCGCGACACGAAACAAATTCGCGTTGAAAAACGGCGCGAAGGCCGCCACCAGCGCTATGCGAAATGCTTCGCGCCTCGTAATTAAATTATTGGAAAGCACGCCCCACGCGCCCTGGTTATCGCGAATGCCTACCATGCCTGCAAACTTATCGATAGCAGTAGCCAGCTCCACGCCTTTATCCAGAACTTCATGAGCAAGCGCGGGCGGCAACTCAATTCCGCCACTGCGCCCAAAGTGTCCTCGCGAACCGTCGCTCACATACGCCCAGCTCTCCAGGAGAACGCAGCGTTCACTATTTCCCGCCGAGTCTATATTTCGCCCATTGCTCTCGTGGCTGTGGGTGCTCTCCATAACTTGGAGTCCGCCCTCCAGGCCGACGAAGTATTGATAAACCGCGCCCTTCCGCGAAGCCATTTGAATCAACGCTTCGGTTCGTTGTCGCGCGCCGCGCATGGATTCCACGGAAGACAGCGGGGTGTGTCCGACGCCACTGTCCACCGCAAAACCTAATACTTCAAATTGCGCACTGGGATTAAATTGCTCGGCACACAACTTCAGCGCATCGTGAACCGCATCCAACTTGGGTCCGCGCGTGCTGCCCACAGCAATCAGGCTCTTGCTCATTATTTTGCCGCCTGTATAGTAAGCGATTTTTGTTCGCTTCGCGAACGACGCCCTGAGGAAAAGAAAAGCGGGCGGGCGTTTGCCCTCGCTCGAATAATTCAGATCTGTTTGCTGAACCAAATATCCTGCTCGTAGCTGTATCTTCGCGCTGCAGGAATGCCAAATTCGGTGAGTCTGTCCATCGCATGCGTCAATCCAATGCCGCGCATGCCGGCCACGTGACTGAGTTTCTGAAAAAACATAAATGAATCAGTTCGAGCTTCGGCGTTCGGAAAATATTTCCGAAGAGCCTCCAAATCCTGGCGACAAAACATCCGTTCGTTAGTGGTGCCTATGCGTTTTACAAACCAATATTTCTTGAAATTTCCGTCGGCGTCCGTCCTGGACATCGCGCGATAGAAAAAAGCCAGGACAGGGTTTCGGTCGGTATTTTCGTCCTCAAAAAAACCGATGCCCCCGCGCTTCAATACTCGCCGGAACTCCGCACCTGCGGTGTCACAATTCAAGTGGTGCAGAATGGCGGACCCGTATAAGACGTCGAAATACTCATCCGGAAAATCAAGGTGATGCAGGTCCATTACTCGCGCGTCAATGGAAATCTGGTTAAAGGTCGCCATCTCCTGTGCTTTCTGGACGCCAGCCGGCGACAGGTCGACAGCAAAAACCTCTGCGCCGGAATTCGCGGCCCTGACCGGATCTCGCCCAGAGCCACAAGAGCAGATGAGCAGCCGTTTACCTGCCAAAGATGGAGCGCCGGGAATCAGAAGTTCATCGGTCACTCTGGTGGGTCGCACTTTGCGCCAAACTTCATCGAAGTGCGCCGCCTCTTTTTGGTTATCCATCCAGGCTTTCCTCAAGAATATCTTGGGTTCATAAGGTGGTGCATTGTTTAGAAGCGGCAGTATATCGTAGCGCTGGCACACTGGCTCTATTTGAGGATCAGTGAGATGCGGTGGTGGTCCTCGAAGATCGACGGGAAATCAGCGTGCTTGGCTACGAAACGGCGCGAGCATTTTCAGTGAATTGCTAGATCGCATAGCGCGAGAGCAACGATGCGGCCGAGGATGGTTCAGAAGCTTGTTAAATGGTTTCGGGCTTTGGTTCCCGCGAAGCTAGCGAACTTCTGCGATGACGAGGGATACATCGTCGGCGAGGGGCCGTGGGGCCACGTAGTCACGCCGTCGAGGACCTCTTGTCGCATTTCTGGCAATGGAAGCTCTGCCGCATTGAGGACTAATCGTGCAAAACCGTCGACTCCAAGCATGTCGTCGTGATCGTTAAAGAACTCGACCAGCGTGTCGGTGCAGAGAAGCAACATGATGAACGTGGCCACGGCAAGTCCGCCTATTTGTGCATAACAGAGAGGCTTCCACAGCGGCCCTCCTTCAAGGGCCAATGGGAAGAGGGCCAAGATGGTGACTAGTCACTTCATACAAGCGCGTTTGTTGTTGCCGATGCGGTGAAACATCCTACAAGCCGGCTTCTGTCCCGGAATTATTTTTGCTTAGCCCGTTTCTCACGAATCCATTCGGCTCAGCTAGCGTCGAGGCGTCACTTTCGAGTAAGACGTCGTCCCGCAAACCTGAGTCACTGCTTGACGCGCCTCAGTAGATGAGCTTTAACGAAAACTGAACTTGCCGCGAAGTTCCCGCCGTCTTGCTGATCCTGCCAAATCCTGTACCCTCGATGATATTGGCGGGTAGCCCCAGGTTGACAATATTAAACAGATTAAAGAACTCCCCGCGGAATTGCAGGTCCGCTCGCTCCAAGCCATTTTCCCGGCGGCCAATTGGAGTCGTCTTAATGAGCGCAAAATCGAAATCATAATATGCGGGGCCGCGAAATGTATTACGGCCGAGCGTTCCAAAGCGCCCGGAGTTTGGTCAGGTCCCGCCCTGGATACCGATGGGAACGGAAAAGAAACTTGCGTTGTTTGCGCCCCGCCCAAAATAATCGTCGCGCGATCGGGTTGAGGTTCCGGCGCTCGAGAGGTTCGGTATTCCGATCTGGTCCGGTCGGTCCGCACC
>DATBBY010000052.1:0-5000 GCA_036270765.1 Candidatus Acidiferrum sp. | reverse complement strand
CCCTGGCGGTGGGTTTTTTCTTTAGACCCGCATCCAGAACGCTCCGGCGAAATCAGGAGCCGTGACATGAGCCTCGATAGTGCGCAACAGCACTCGAATGACAAGATGCCTCTGAGACAGAACGCCGCCGAAAAAACCTTGCCCGGTCGTTCCGTGCAACCGCTGGACAAAAAATGGCGCGCAGGAGTATTAGGCGCTACCGGCCTGGTCGGCCAGCGCATCGTCAAGCTGCTGGCCGATCATCCGTGGTTCGAGCTCACCGAGGTGGCCGCGTCGGAACGGTCCTCTGGGAAGCGTTATGCTGAAGCGGTCCGCTGGCATCTCGACGGACCGATCCCGGAAAACGCTCGCGATCTGGTGGTCAAGGATCTGGATCCAACACTGGATTGCGATTTTGTCTTTTCGGCGCTGGATTCCTCGGTCGCCGGCAGCGCGGAAGAAGATTTCGCGCGGGCCGGTTACCCGGTGGTGAGCAATGCCAAAAATCACCGCATAGATGCGTATGTTCCATTGCTGATTCCGGAAGTAAACGCTGCGCATCTGGAAGCCATTGCGACGCAGCAAAAGAAATGCGGTTACGAGAGAGGTTTCATCGTCACGAATCCGAATTGCTCGACGGCTGGACTCGTGCTGGTGCTGAAACCTCTTGCCGACGCGTTTGGACTGGAGAAAGTTTTTGTGGTCACGCTGCAGGCGGTGTCTGGCGCGGGTTATCCCGGCGTGGCCACCATGGACATTCAAGGGAATGTCATCCCGTTTATCAGCGGCGAAGAAGAAAAAATGGAAACCGAGCCGCAAAAGCTGCTCGGCAAATGGGATGGCGCGCGCTTCGTGAACGCCGGCGTGGGCTTAACCGCGCATTGCAACCGCGTGCCGGTGCTGGATGGCCACCTGGAGTGCGTCAGCATCGGGTTGAAAAAAATTGCGTCGCTTCGCGAAGTTCAAGAAGCGCTGCGCACCTTTGAAGTGGACGCCGAACTCGCCACGCTGCCTTCCGCGTTGCGTAACCCTATCCTCGTGGTGGATGAAGAAAATCGACCGCAGCCTCGCCGCGATGTGCACGCCGGAGGGGGCATGGCAGCCGTGGTCGGCCGTGTGCGCGAATGCCCGCTGCTCGATGTGAAACTCACGCTGCTGTCGCACAACCTGATTCGCGGGGCGGCTGGTGCAGCGGTGATGAATGCTGAACTGCTGGCCGCCCGCGGATTTTTTAAATCGCGTGTAGACCAAAGCCAAAACGTCGAGGAACCCGTCTCGAAATAGCAACGCGAAAATTTTCAGGAAATTACGCTGGACTCGCAATTCTGGGCCGTAGCGTAAAGTGTGAGCAATTCACACATGCGTTGCGTCCAGCGCGGGAGGTCCGCTGCACCGCCAAAGGAAACGATCAACGCGATAATGCTTTTCGTGGACGCTGTGACCATGGTGCGTTCCGAATCGCTGGTGGCGCTGCCGTGCGGGCCGATCGCATCGGCAAAGAGCGGAAGGCCTTCCAGATTTAAATCATACTTGCCGATGCCTTTGTAGGTCTCGCCGGTGCGCCCCGGTCGAAACACAATGTCGCCACTCACCGCCGCCAAATCATAAAGACCAACCGGAAGGCGGCTCTCCACGGAAACGAGGTTAATGACGTCCACCACCGCATTAATCTTCGGCAAGCCTTTATTGGCGATGACGCGCCGCAGTAAAGCCTCCGCCGAGCCGCGGTAACGCGCGGGATCTTTTCCCAGCGCCTTGTAGGCTGCACGTGTGCTCAATACTGCCGGAGATTGCAACACCGCGCGTGGCTCTGGTAATTGCAAAATCTGTTCCTCGCGCGACTTTAATTCCTCAGAAAGCGCCGCGGGCGTCTCGCCGGCATCGACTGTCGCGGTAACACAGCCCAGCGCCACGCGCGGGCACTTCTTTTTTAGTTCGTCGTCAATCGCCACATGCACAGTCGGCATTTGCAAAGTATTATAGGCTCGACGCAGTAGCCGTGAGGGTGCGAGTTAACATTCCGTTGACAATGCGCCTTTTGCGCTTACACCACGCAAGATTCTTGACATCGGAGCCGTCCGCAACCATCCTTCCTTCCCTATGCACATAGCCAAAAAATCAGTGAAGCACGAAATCTCTAGACGTAATTTTCTGTACTCAACCGCCGCTGCTTCGGCGATTACGCTCTCCGTGCCGTCAGGAGTAACCGCCCATACGCAGGCGCCTACAAGTTTTTCTTCACTGCAGCCGCTGGGTGACCGCGTGCATCCCATCACGCCGGATGAATTCCACGGGCGACTGTTGCGTGCGCAAGAATTGATGAGCCAGCTGAATCCCAAATTCGACGCGCTGTTTATCGGGCCGGGCACGTCGCTTTACTATTTCACAGGGATTCGCTGGCATCTGAGCGAAAGACTTCTGGCCGTGATTGTGCCGCGCTCGGGCCAGCCGATCCTCATCTCCCCGGCGTTTGAAGAAGGACGGATGCGCGAATCTTTGCGCTATCCGATGGAAGTGCGCGTCTGGCAGGAAGACGAAAGTCCCACCAAAATTATCGCGGGCGCACTTTCAGATCGCGGCGTGCGCTCGGGCCGCGTGGGCATCGAAGAGACGCTCCCGTTCACTTTTTATGATCATTTCCGCGCGGCAGGTCCCGGTTATGAAGCGGTCTCCGCCGATCCCGTGACCATCGCCTGCCGCGCGCAAAAATCGGCGCATGAACTGGAACTGATGCGTCTGGCCTGCTCTGCTACCTGCGATGTTTATCGCGAGGTCTTTGCAAATCTCAAGGAAGGAATGACCGAAAAGGCGATCGGCGATCTGGTCATCGCAGGATTCGCAAAAATGAATCTGCGTGGCGAGGCGCTGGTTTTGCTTGGCGCGACGGCAGCATCGCCGCATGGCAGCAAACAGCCGCAAACACTGAAGGAGGGAGAAGTGGTGCTCATCGATGGCGGCTGCACCGTGGACGGCTACCAGTCGGACATTACCCGCACGGGCGTGCTCGGAAAACCGTCCGCTAAAGTTCAAACGGCATTCGAGATTGTTCGCAAAGCTCAGGACGCCGCACTGGATGCCGCGCGCACGAAAAAACTTTCAGGCACCGTAGACGATGCCGCACGCTCAGTGATCACCAATGCGGGATATGGGCCCGGATACAAATACTTCACGCATCGGCTCGGTCACGGCATCGGGCTGGATGGCCACGAGCATCCCTATCTGGTGCGCGGCAGCACCACGGTGCTTGAACCCGGGATGACTTTTTCCAACGAGCCGGGCATTTATATCCCCGGCGAATTCGGTTTGCGCTGCGAAGACGACATGGTCATTTCCGCCGAGGGCCCAGCGCGACTGTTGAGCCCGAGGTTTCAAGTGTCACTCGAAAAGCCCTTGGGTTGAGTTGTGAGGAGAATGCCTCAAATCCATGACACAGAAAGTTGGCTACGTTGCTGTCGTCGTTCGTGACTATGACGAAGCATTGACCTATTTCATCAACGTTCTAGGCTTCGAATTGATCGAAGACACTTTTCTTGACCGGGAAAAACGTTGGGTGGTGATCGCTCCGCCCGTTTCGCAAGGAACCTGCTTGCTCTTGGCGCGGGCCGTCACTGATGAACAGGCTAGCCGCGTCGGGAACCAAACCGGAGGCCCCGTCTTTCTCTTCCTGCACACAGATGACTTTTGGCGCGACTACCACGCCATGAAGGAACGCGGAGTGAATTTTCAGGAGGCCCCACGCGAAGAGTCATACGGTACGGTTGCGGTCTTTCAAGACATTTGCGGGAATCGGTGGGACCTGCTGCAAATGAGCAAGACAAGTAGGGAGTCCCAGGCAGAAAAAGGGGACGACTGAGGTGGTAGGCCCGTGGGGACTCGAACCCCAGACCTGCAGTGGCGCCTTAAGTTGGTGACTTATGACGCGACTGCGGGTGGATTTTTTATAGCAGGGCGAGGACTTCGCCGCTGGTGCGCAGGCCTGCGCCGATGGCGCTTTCGTTGGCGGGACTGGACTCCACATCCTGCGCGCCAATGGAGATGCGGCCGACCTGCTGGCGCGCATAGAAACGCGCCGACGGCACGCGCGTGAATTGGCCACCTTGCATTATGGGAGCAGAGAATGGCCAGCCGGGCTTCGGATAGACCATGCTGTGACCCCATCGATATAAGTACATGGAGACGACATCGCGGTCGAAATCAAAATTTCTACTTGCGAGTATCCGGTTCATGTCCGATCGCAGCGAATCCTCATAACTGCTGAATGGAGTGGTCAGCAGCTTGATGCGTTCGTTGGGTTGGTCTTCCACCGAAGCAGTGTTTCCACCGTAGAAAGTCAGCACGGTTTCCCGCGTGGGATCGTTGCGGTACGGCCCTACCCAATCCGCAACGACAAAGTCGGCGAAGTATTGTCCGCCCCAGTAGTAAGAGTCATAGCCGAGGTCCACTACCGGCGCGGCAGTGCGAATGGTGACATTGGCGGTAACGACCGGGCTTAGCGTCACCTGATCAAGCGCATTTGCTTGCGACCCGCTGAACAATTGCGCGCACGCGGTGCGAGCAGTATGCGATTGTCCGGCAAAAATCACCGCTTTAGCCGTGGCTTGATGAAATTGGCCCTTTGAAAAATAAATCACGCTCGCGCTGCTGTTGTTGGTGTCGCCATGCAACACCATGGCGCCTTGACGAATGCGCACGTTGTTGGTGGCGGCATCCATGGCGGCCAGGTTGTAGGGATTGCCCAAGAGATCTGCATCAGAGGTGCCATTTATGGCGCCGGGTATCAGCCACTTGATGATGTGCCGCAACATGCCGGAATTTCCACCTGGGTAAGCAAACTCCGGAAAATATTCCGCACCCAGGAAACTGATCGATGTATAGGCGGAGGTCTGGCTGGTAGTGCCGTCCAGCGCGTCGACGGCATAGCGCGTATAGAAATCGGAAACCGCGGGATGGAATCCCTTGGTTTGCGTCAAATAGCTGTCGAAGGTCATCGGTGACAGATAATCGTACTTGGGATCACTGTT